>JBGVOA010000114.1:0-7253 GCA_045126095.1 Christensenellales bacterium
AGGCCCTTCACGCCGTCAGCAAACTTCTTCTCGGGGCGGTACGCTTCGATCTTGGTGATCTGGTTGGCGAAGGTGGCGTCCTCGCTGCGCATGGCAATCATGGTGTCAGTCAGGCCGGTAGACATGTAGATGTCAAAACCAGCCGCACGGGCCACAGCGCCCTCGGTCAGGCGATTCTCGCCCGTGCCACCGGTAACAAAGCGGTTGTCCAGCAGCAGGAAGCCCTCCACAGAGGGGGGGACGATCAGCTTGCGGCCCTCGCGGGGAACATCCCCCTCGTCCATCTTGGTCTTCATGGACAGGATGGCCTCGTAGGTGTTGTCCTTGGTCAGAGCACCGGAGCCGACAGCCTTCGCACCAGCCAGCAGCACGCCGATGACATAGTCCTCGGTATCCTGGGCCAGACGGTCGGCAGCGTTGCTCATGGCGGCGTCCATCAGCTCGCCACGGGCCTGGGCCTTGTCCACATCGTCGAGATAGAAGTTGTAGTAAGCGCCGTGGTCGATGGCCAGCACCTGGTCCTCGGTGGACAGCTGTTCGGGATCATCAATGTTGGTGTTGGGGGTGTACTCCTTGACGGTGATGTCCGCCAGGGAGTTGATGTGCACAGTGTCGCCGTACTGCTGGATCAGGCCATCGTAGTTGCGGTTGAGCAGCTGGGCAACGACGGTCTTGCGGGTGTAGTGGTTCAGCAGGCGCGCGGCCCACAGTTCAGGGATAAAAGAGGTAATAGCCATTGTTCAGGCCTCCTTACTTCATGGTCGGGAGGGACGCTCGGATTGCATCCCAGTTTTCGTTGATTTGTGCCGGGGTCATGCTGCGGATTTCCGCAGCGGTGTAGCTCTTGCCGCCGCCGGACGGAGGATTGCTGGGCGGCGTGCCCTTGTCATCGACGACGCCAAAGCAGCCAGCGTAGCTGCTTTTCAGCGGGCCAACGAGGGCAGCGGGATCCTTGACCTTGTCGCCGTCCATTTCGACCTTGGACAGATCGACCTTGCCAAGCAGCAGGTCGGCAAATTCGTCACGGTTGACACCGGCGGCTTTGAGTGCAGTACGGACGGCGGACATCTTGGCCGCGTTGGCCTTCTCGCCCTCCACCTGCTGCTTGTAGGCGTCGAACGCAGCCTGTACCTCGGCCGCATTTCCCACCTTCTTCAGGTCGTCCAGCTCCTTCTGGACGCCGGGGAGCTTCTCCGCGTCGGTCTTGTAGGTCTGCAGGGAGTCCTTGAGAGGATCCACCACGCCCAGATGCAGGGCAACCAGGCGGTTCTCGATGTCCTCCGTGTGCGCCTCACCCAGGATGGCGCGGATGTCTGCTCGGGTAAAAGCCATTTGACATTTCTCCTTTTCTTCGGGCGGCTGTTCCTCGCCGCATGTCGTTTATCAACTTGCCCGGAGGCAAGCACGCAAAAGAGCCGGGGCGAGTGCTTCCGCTCCGGCTGATTGCATGTGAAGTTGTAGGGGATCAGAATCCCCGCTTGATGGCAGCCCGGATCGCCGCTTGGATATCGCTCTTTGCAGATGCGAGTCCGTCGGTGATAAAGGGGCGGCCCTTGAGCTTGTATGTCCCCTCGTGGACATAAACCGCATAGGGGACGTCGGTTCCGACCACCGTTTGGTAGTAATTATCACTGATGCGGTTGACGGAGCCTGTGATGCTGTCAAACAGCCGTCCCGTGTCTACGATCTCCGTGTGAGGCGGGTTTCCGTGCACATCGTGGTAGCCCCACATCATCTGCCATTGCACCGCCTCCACCGCAATTTGGGAGATATCCTGTGCCGCCCCTCGGATATTGCCCTGAACGCGGCGCAGGATGGTGTCGGAGTAGTCGCGGAAGACCACCGTGCCGTTTGCAGTCTGCACCGCTCGCGCATTTCCATTACTCATCGCGTAACCCTCCTGATGTAGCAGTGGCAGTTGATGACCTCATGCGCTGGCGCATCCGGGTCACCCGGATATTTCAGCCCCGGTAGGAACTCCTCACCCACTTGGCGCTTCGTGCCAGAGATGGCAACATGGCGCGGTCGGGGTTCTCTTGCGTAGCGTGGGTTGATCCATTGCACCAGGGGGCGGTCAGGGCGTTTCCGGTGGCCCTTGACCGCTTTGTCGTATGCTGTCAGGTATTCTTCCAGCAGGGGTTTCAGGCGCGCGCTGTTGAATGCACGGGTTTTCTCCGTCTGCGCAATGCGCGCCGCCCGGCCCCTGCTCATCTCTACCACATGCCGCAGTCGGGTGATCAGCTGGTCGGTGGATTCCTTGCCTCGCAGGGCCTTTTCGAATTCAGCCTGCAGTTGATGTCGGGCGGCTGCAGGGTTGGCGATATCGTCCAGGGCGACACGCGCCATGGGTGGCTCAACGCCGCTGACGATCTGCCGCATTGTCTCCAGCCGTCTGCGACTAATCGCCATCCGCAGCCACCTCTCTGATCTCGGCCAACCCTCGGCGGATCGCGGCAGATGACACAGTGCCGGCAGCGGCAATGGCCTCGGCCAGGTCGGTAATGATTCCAGACTTTCTCCACAGCACGCGGGCGCGGGCGGATTGTCCGGCCTGCATCAGCTTCTCCAGCTGCGCAAGGTTCTTCCGGTGCTTTCGAAGCACGGGGGCGAGGATGTCGTGATAAGCAGCATCGATATCATCAAGCATCCTCTGCTCGATCGTCGCCGCTGCTCTCATCGTCCTGTCCATCGTCCGTCACCTCCTCCGTATCCGTGGGGGGATATCGTGCAGAGCCGGTGTAGCGCTCCGCCGCCGTCCTTTCGAGGATATCTTCGATCTCATCCGGCATGATGTAGGGGTTCAGGCGCAGTGCGGTCTCCTGGTCGATGTCCTCGCGCATGGTGGCGATGTCTTGCACAACCTCGGTCTGGTTGACCATCGCCTTGCGCACAAAGGAGATGACCTCCGTTTCGAAGCCGACCAGCCGCAGCAGGCTCTGCACAAAGGTGTAGACCTGCCATTCGTAGCGATCGCACTTAAGATCAAGGTTTGTCGTCGCGGCCTTGATGGCCACGTTGGTCAGGCTGCCGCCGGTGATTTCCTTCAGGTGCATCGCCATTGCATCCTCGTAGATGGCCTTTTCCAGCAGCTCCAGGGCAGTCTGGCGCGCCATGTACGGCACTTCGATGGTGTGGGGCTGGGCCGTCGAGCCTCCACCCACGCCATCAGAGATATTCACAACCGCGCGGATTTTCTCGATCTGCTCGATCATCTCGCAGATATCCGCAGTGCTTCCGCCAAAGTTGTTCAGCACCCAGTACACGTCGTTGGCGCGGTCGAGATTGTCGCCAAAGTCGGACAGGATGCGGTCGTACATGTCGACCTTGCTTTTGATGGAGTTATCAAACTCGGTGCGTTTCTCCGGGTTGGCGTACAACGGGATCAGGGGCAGGGCGCTGTAGTTCGCCGTGCCGATCACCTGCGTTCCGGCTGCATCGGTGGAAGTCCTGACGATATACGGACGCTTGGGCCTGTTCACGAACAGGTTGCCGTTTTTATCTGCGCGGTACACGGTGACGCCGTCCTCCTCAAACAGACGGACATACAGGGGGCGGTTCGCCGCGATCTGCCAGAACTGCACGCCAACGCGAGGTGCCGAGGTCTCCTCGTCAACCAGCGCGACAAAGCCGGACAGGTGATCCTTCGCAGCCTCTACCGTTTCCAGGTGGTCGTAATTCCAGTACCCCCAGCACGCGCCGTGGATGAGGGCCTTTTCGCCAATCTGCTGCAATGTCGTGTCAAAGCCCGGCCCCAGGCGCTTTTTGATCACGTCACCGGGAATATCCCCCACGTCGCCGATCGTCACACCATTGGAGAGCAAGTGCTGGTTTTCCTGCGTCACGATGCGGTAGAAAAAGCGGCTGTATGCCCTGTTGCCCTCGATCTCGACGCTGCGCAGGCCGGTCTTCTCGCGGGTGATCTCATTTCCGCTGGGGGTCGTTTCCTTCTGGCTGACGGTAAATTTTCGAGAGCGGAGCAGTTTCTTCCGGCTGACAGCCTCGTTCTCCGCCAGGAAGTATTTCATCGCCACCAGCGCAACCCGGAAGTCCGTGCTTGCCTTGTAGGCAGCCACGATCTTTTTGATCGTTTCGGGTCTCTTGTGTTCGGGCGTCTGCTCCCAGTCCTGATATGTGTGAGTCGTGTACACGTTCAAGCCCCTCTCCTGTCGAGGATCCGGCAGATGCACGCAGCGCTGTCGGGCGCGTCGTCATGCTCCGCCTGGTCGTTGTAGTCCATGATCTGTGCAATGTACGCCGGATCGGTTCCACGCACAATAACGACGTTCCCCCACCATTTCCTGAGGAACGTCGATATTTTGAGATACTTGTTCATTTTCTCCGCGTAGGGGCGGACCGCTGCGCCGCGAGACCTCATCTCACGGGAAAGGTATCCCTTGTCGCCGTTGGTCTCGCAGTGGATGGGGGCGCACCGCAGCCGGTCGCAGTCGGCGAGGATCGCGTCCATGACGGTGTCCACATGAGCCCGCCACAGCCGACCGTACAGGTAGACCGTGCCGCCGATCATGCGCCCGCAGGTGAGGGCGGTGTAGTCCTCGCCCTCGTAGGCGGCGTCCACATGCGCGATGCCGTCCCATAGGTAGGCCTCGTCGTCCGTCTCGCCCGGAGCCGTCGGGAACAGGGCGTTCTCGGCGGCGATGTGCTGCAGCTCGTAGTTTGCCGCAAAGAGCGAGGGCGACATGCTGCGCCGGAGTTCGGCCAGCTTGTCAGGGGTAAGAAGCCCGGTCGTGTAGCAGTCGTAGCGCTGCACGTTAGGCATGCACTTGGCGATGGCATCCTCAGGGTGCCAGGGTGTGCCGGTGTTGATGATCCGGCCGCCGGGGTTGCGGATGTTCTGCAGCTCCTGGTAGACGCGGACGATGCGGTCGCGCTCGGCCTTGGACACGCGGTCGTCAATGGTGACGATGTCGTCTGTGACGACCACATCAGCGTGCTTGCCGGTGATGGCGCCGCTGGTGCCGATGCCAAGCAACTGGGCCGCACCCTTGGCGGTGGCGTACACATCGGTCGTGATAGCCGTGCTGGACGCGCTGCGGAGCATGACCGGGCCGTACTCCTCACCAAACGCCTTGGCTGTCAGGTATCGGTACGGCTCAGACAGGATGATCTTACGCACCTGGCCGATGATCTCCTTGACGGCATCCTCCGACTTGCGCATAAAGATCAGATTGCGCGCCGGTTCCGTCGCCGTCAGGATGGACAGCGCCACGGACAGACAGGTCGTCTTGTAGCTGCCACGGTGGGCAAGGAGCGTCATGTCATCCGCGCCGGTTATCATGTCCCGCATCCACTTGCCGTGCAGCTCATCGGTCAGCCGGTCAAAGCCACACCAGCGGCCCACCTGGGCCGGGTTTTCCCTCATCCAGCGGAGTACAGACAGATCAGCCATGAAGCACCGCCTCGATCTGGTCCGCCAGCTCCGTCTTGGGCTTGGAGACCTCAACCTTTTCCACCAGCAGGGCGTAATGTTTAGCCAGGGCCTCTGCCGCCTTGTTGCGGTCGGAGAGCTTCGCTTGTACCTCCACCCGCTGCAGGTTTCCGTCCTCGTCACGCTTCACGACCTGGTCAAAGACTTCACCACGCATCACAGCCGTAAAGTGCTCCAGCACCTCCGTCGCCGTAGCAATGGTGTCCCGCTTGGGGATGTCCGCTTCCAATTCTGCAATCCGGCTCTTTATCTTAACATCCCTTAACAGTCGGGACGCAGCCGGGGCGGCGGTCTTTTCGCTGTACCCGGCCCGGATGGCGGCCTGTGTGCCGTTGTGATCGATGATGTACTCTGCACAAAACCGCTCCTGCTGATCATTCACGCAAGCCCTCCTTCCGCCTTCTTCGTGTTGGTGTTAACCGAGGGAGTTAATGATGTCTTTCTCCCTTTGCGTCAGATGCCATTCAATGGCAGTAGCCTTTTCTGACACAAGCAGACCGCCACCAAAGTAAGCTCCCCCCAGCCCCCACCAGCCGGAGGAATAGTCCCGCAGGCCTGATCCGGCACACGCCGTAATGGGCAACGCCCCGCCTGCTCACCTTGGGAATCAAAAAAGGGAGGTCTTCTGCCTCCCTACGAATCCACGATAGCATAATAACACGGTTTGACTGCCCCCGGAGTATCAAAACAATAAAAATCCGGAGCCTTTCAGCCCCGGATCCATTTTTCACACCTTTCCGCCCCGTTCGCCATACAGACGGAAAAAGAATTCCCTCCGCGCCGCAAAGTACGCGTTGCGGTTGGCTGTCGGCAGGATCGCCTGACTGATGCACTCATGGCTCAAGCCGTAGCAACAGTTAAGGATCAACGCCCGATGCCAGATGCCGCCGCCGACCTCGCTGGCGATCTTGTCGATCATCTCCACATCTGCCAGCAGCACCGCCCGCTTTTCCGCCGCGCTCTCCGTCGGGGAGGATTTGCGGCCCGAGGACGGCATGACCACGCCGACCTCGCGTCCACGGTCATCCCGGGCCGTCTGCACCTTGCTACCGCCCTGCACCCCCAGCAAAGCGGACGCCTGGGCCTTTTTTTCCGGGTACTGTCGGCAGAAGGCACGCAGCTCCTCGTAGGCCCAGCGGCTGATTCCCATGTCCCCCATCTTGAGCTTGTACGTTCGCGTTTTTACCGCCTCCCCTTTTCCCAGATTTTTCGCACTCTTTCTGCCCTGCTGCAAAGCGCCGCCCCGACCGCTTCCGCATCAATGCGCTTTGCGTAGGACTCATCGCGCTTGCCCACATACTCCGCCCAGGCCATACAGGACGCATGACACCCTGCGGCCCTGGACTCACAATCCTTCCCGCACGGAGGTGGAACCTTCCTGATATTATGCATTCGCAGAATCTCCTTTCTCGGCCTTCATTGCGACTGCTGCCACCTGGATGCATTCTGCCGCCGTCAGCAGAGCATAACGGTACACCTCGCGCAAGCTTTCGCCGACATCACAGCCTCGCCGGTAGACTCGGATGAGCGTGTCCAACGAGGTGACCATGTCTGCGAGGCTGTCCCCTGCCTCCTGCACCTCTTCAGCCAGCACGCCGACACCTTCGTGCATGCTTGCATATGTTTGACCATACTGCTTCTGCGCGCGGGCTTTTTCTGCATGCGCCAGCTTGCGCAAGCCATCCATCATGGATTTAGCAATCACAGATCATCACCTCCGCACATTTCGATGCGATAAAACCGTAGCTGCCCTGGCTTTCCCGCAGTTCTTTGCCCCCTCCGGACATTTCCCGCGCACACAGCCAGG
>JBGVOA010000115.1:0-4047 GCA_045126095.1 Christensenellales bacterium
GCACATGCTTTGCTCCCTCCCCGAGGGAGCTGTCAGCGAAGCTGACTGAGGGAGTCCCGCCTGCACGACCGCCCAACTCCAGCGCGGGACGCCCGATGCGTCCCGTGCGACGCGCAACCTGGCAACAGCCCCACGCGCGCACATCCCCAAAGGAAAAATCAACAAAAATTGCGATATGGGTTTCGAAAGGGCTGAAAGCCCTTCGCAGGGTGGAGGGACAGAGTCCCTCCCAGGGTGCAGGGGCAGAGCCCCTGCCCGCCGGAGGCCCCCTCGCGCAGAAGGAGTAGATTCAGATGAAATTCACCCAGGGCTATTGGATGATCAAGCAGAACTACATCATGTCCTACGCCACCCATGCGGTGCGCGTGAACAAGACTGATAAGGCGATGAGCGTGCTGTCCGCGTGCCGTCCCATCGGTCACCGCGGCGATATTCTGGATGGCGGCGCGCTGACCGTCACCTTCACCGCGCCCCGCAAGAACATCATCCGCGTGAAGGTCACCCACTTCGCCGGCACCAAGGTGCGCGAGCCGAAGTTCGAGACCTACGAGGAGGACTACACCCCCGAAATCCGCGAGGATGACCAGTACGCCTACTTCACCTCCGGCGACCTGACCGCCCGCGTGTTCAAGGGCCATGGCCAGTGGCGCGTGGACTACATGGTGGGTGAGGACGTCATCACCACCACCGGCTGGCGCGGCATGGGCCGTGCCCTGGCCAAGGACGGCACCGACGTGTCCCTGCTGCCCCACGGCAAGTCCTACATGTCCGACTCCCTGCAGCTGGACGTGGGCGAGTGCGTGTACGGCCTGGGCGAGCGCTTCGGCGCGTACGTCAAGAATGGCCAGACGGTCGACATGTGGAATGCCGACGGCGGCACGGCCTCTGACCTGGCGTACAAGAACATCCCCTTCTACATGACCAACCGCGGCTATGGCGTGCTGGTGGAGGACGCGGGCGACGTGTCCTTCGAGGTCGCCAGCGAAAAGGTCGAGCGCGTGCAGTTCTCCCACGAGGGCGAGACGCTGGTGTACGATATCATCTGGGGCGGCGAACCCAAGAACACCCTGGACCTCTACACCGCCCTGACCGGCCGTCCGGCGCTGCTGCCGCCGTGGTCCTTCGGCCTGTGGCTGTCCACCTCCTTCACCACCAACTATGACGAGGAGACCACCTCCTCCTTCATCAACGGCATGGCCGAGCGCGACATCCCGCTCTCCGTCTTCCACTTCGACTGCTACTGGATGCGCGGCTTCAACTGGTGCGACTTCGAGTGGGACAAGGACGTCTTCCCGGATCCCGAGGGCATGCTCAAGCGCTACCACGATAAGGGCCTGCACCTGTGCTGCTGGATCAACCCCTACATCGGCCAGGCCAGCCCCCTCTTCGAGGAAGGCATGAAGGGCGGCTACCTGGTCTGCAAGGAGAACGGCGATGTCTGGCAGACCGATATGTGGCAGGCCGGCATGGCGATTGTGGACTTCACCAACCCCGAGGCCTGCAAGTGGTATGCCAGCTACCTGTACAAGCTGATGGACATGGGCATCGACTGCTTCAAGACCGACTTCGGCGAGCGCATCCCCGTGCGCAACATCAAGTGGTTCGACGGCAGCGATCCCGTGAAGATGCACAACTACTACACCCACCTGTACAACAAGGTCGTCTTTGATGTGGTCAAGGATCGCAAGGGTGAGGGTGAGGCCATCCTCTTTGCCCGCTCTGCCACCGTGGGCGGCCAGCAGTTCCCCGTGCACTGGGGCGGCGACAATAGCGCCTCCTACATCTCCATGGCGGAAACCCTGCGCGCGGGCCTGAGCATGTCCCATTCCGGCTTCGGCTTCTGGAGCCACGACATCTCCGGCTTTGAGTCCACTGCCCCCGCCGACGTGTACAAGCGCTGGCTGCAGTTCGGCCTCATGTCCTCCCACAGCCGCCTGCACGGCTCCACCTCCTACCGCGTGCCGTGGCTCTTCGACGAGGAGTCCGTGGACGTGTGCCGCAAGTTCACCAAGCTCAAGTGCCGCATGATGCCCTACCTGTACCAGAAGGCCGTGGAGGCCCATGAGTGTGGCTGGCCCATGATGCGCCCGATGATCCTGGAGTTCCCGGACGATCCCGCCTGCGACACCCTCGACCGTCAGTACATGATGGGCGACGCGGTGCTGGTGGCCCCCATCTTCCGCAAGGACGGTCTCGTGCAGTACTACCTGCCCGAGGGCACCTGGACCAGCCTCCTGGACGGCGGGAGCCCCGCTGGCAACGGCAAGGTTGAAGGCGGCAAGTGGCAGACCGAGATCCACGACTTCATGTCCATGCCTCTGATGGTGCGCCCCGGAACGGTGCTGCCCCTGGGCGCGGTGGACAACCGTCCCGACTACGACTACCTCGACGGCCTGGAGCTCCATGTCTACCAGCTGGAGGACGGCGAGACCCAGATCGTGACCATCCCCGACCTGAAGGGCAATGTCGCCGCCACCTTCACCGTCACCATGGTGAACGGCGAGGCGAAGGTGGAGACCGATTCCACCAAGCCCTACACGGTCATCGTACACAAGTGATGAAATGTACCTGTCCGGCAGGGCGCAATCCCTGCCGGGCGGTATAAGGATCTCCTAACCACAGGAAGAAGGTGCTCCGCATGACGTACTCCCGCCCCACCGTACAGGACGTGCTGCAGGCCATGGCGCGCGGCGAGATCAAGGCGTACTATCAGCCGCAGTATGACGTGCTGACGAACAAGATGAAGAGCGTCGAAGCCCTTGCACGGTGGATTCTGCCGGATGGGACGGTGCTCACGCCGGGCCATTTTGTGCCCGTGCTGGAGCAGACCGACGCCATCTGTCAGCTGGACTGGTACATGCTGCGGGAGGTCTGCGACTTCCTGTGCCGTCAGCCGGAAAAGCAGCGCAGGCGCGTGGCGGTCAACTTCTCCCGCTGGCATTTCAACGATCCGGAATTCCTCGCCCGCCTGTGCGCCATCGTGGATGAGCATGGGCTGCCCCATCGGCTCATCAGTGTGGAGATCACCGAGTCCGCCGCCGTGGCCCATGGCCCGGATGTGGTGGAGTGGGTCAACTCGGTGAAGGAAGCGGGCTTCCAGGTGGCGATGGACGATTTCGGCTCCAGCCTGTCCTCCCTGGCCTTCCTCAAGGATGTGCCGGTGAATGTGCTCAAGCTGGACCGCAACCTCCTCTCCAGCAACTGCGAGAGCGAGCGTGAACGCGTGATGCTGGAGAGCATCATCTCCTTTGCGCACCGGCTGAACATGACCACCATCGCCGAGGGCGTGGAGACCCAGGAGCAGCTGAGTTTCCTGCGCACCAGCGGCTGTAAGCGGGTGCAGGGCTTCCTGATGTCCTATCCGCTGACGGAGACGGAGTATGCCGAGCGCTGCGCCGAGCCGGCCCCGGAAAGCGAGGACGTGCTGATGATGCAGTCCGTCGGCAGCGCCATGAACCTGCTGCTGGAGACGGTTTTCCGCCGTTTCCCGCTGATCATCCTGGCCAACATCACCCGCAACAGCTATTACATGATGGCCTACGAGAGCTTTACGGCCCACACCTGCCCCGCTGCCGGCGTGTTTGACGAATTGATTGAGGGCGGCACGGCCACCATGCACCCGGAGGATCAGATGCGCTTCCGCGTCACCTTTGACCGGGAGAGCCTCCTCCAGGCCCACGCCGAGGGCAAGGAATTCGTCCGCGTGGTGACCCGCCAGCGCGGCGACGATGGCGTGTACCGCCTGGTGGAAACGGTGGATTACTTCGTCACCAACCCCTCCACGGATGATGTGCTGGTCATTGTCATGAGCCAGAACCTGGCGTAAGCCGAGAGGTGCGAGTGAAGGTCTTCAACTGAACAACAAAACGCGAGCCTGTATCAAACCGATACGGACTCGCGTTTTTGTGATGCCAATTTCATTTTCCCGGCCAGCTGCCTTTGCCGAAGTGGCGCTCGAAGGCCTTTTTACCGTACTTTTCCGGATTGCGGCCGACCTTCACCGCCTGCAGGCAGTACAGGATCAGGAATACCAGCGCGCCTGCGCAG
>JBGVOA010000116.1:0-2633 GCA_045126095.1 Christensenellales bacterium
AGAAGGCTGGCGCCGACCTGGGCGTCATCTTCGATACGGACTGTGACCGTGCGGCTGTGGTCGATGCGGACGGCAGCGAGATCAACCGAAATCGCCTGATTGCGCTGATTTCCGCCATTCTGCTCGACGAGAAACCCGGCCAGACCATCGTGACCGACTCCGTCACCTCTGCGGGTCTGAAAAAGTTCATCAACGACTGGGGCGGAGAGCATTACCGCTACAAGCGCGGCTACCGCAACGTCATCGACGAGGCCATTCGCCTGAACGAGGAGGGCATTTCCTGCCCGCTGGCCATCGAAACCAGCGGCCATGCGGCCCTGAAGGAGAACTACTTCCTGGATGACGGCATGTACCTGGTGACGGTGCTGATCGTCCGCGCGATGAAGCTCAAGCAGGAGGGCAAGACCCTGGGCAGCCTGATCGCTGATCTGCAGGAGCCCGTGGAGAGCAAGGAAATCCGCCTGAACATCACCGCTGAGGACTTCCGCGAGGCCGGCAAGGTCGCCATCCAGAAGGTGCTGGATCACGCCAACTCCGCCGAGGACTGGCACATTGCCCCCGACAACCGCGAGGGCGTGCGCATCTCCTTTGACCTGGACGGCGGCATGGACAATGGCTGGTTCCTGCTGCGCCTCTCCGTGCACGATCCGGTGCTGCCCCTGAACGTGGAGAGCGACGTGCCCGGCGGCGTGAAGACCATGCTCAAGGCGCTGTACGAGGTGCTGGCGGAGTGCGAGGGCATCAACTTTGCTCCGCTGACTGCTGTTATTGGATAAATTCATTTCCGGGGACGTGGCCGTAATGGCGCGTCCCCCCTTTTTGGAGGTACACATGCGAGTGGATGATTATCAGCAGGAGGCCATGACGCTCCTGAACCCTGCGCTGACGGAAAAGGACGTGCTGATGAACGCGCTGATGGGCCTATGCGGGGAGTCCGGCGAGGCCATTGACGTGATGAAGAAGCACCTGTTCCAGGGGCATCCGCTGGACAGGGCAAAGCTGCTGAAGGAACTGGGAGACGTGGCCTGGTATCTGGCGGAGGCTGCCACGGGCCTTGGTGTGCCGCTGAGCGAGATCCTGCAGGGCAACCTGGACAAGCTCCACGCCCGCTACCCGCAGGGCTTCGACACGAAACGGTCGCAGAACAGGGAGACCGAAGCATGAGGCGCTACAAAATCATTCTGCTGGTGGATGCGTCCGGTGAAAATGTACTCATGTGCCGCCGCAGCAAGCCGCCCTACCAGGTACTCCTGAACCTGGTGGGCGGGAAAGCTGAGGCTGGCGAGAGCGGCCTCCATTCGGCCTACCGTGAGCTGCGGGAGGAAACGGGCATTACGGCGGCGGACGTTTCTCTGGCGCATGTCACGACCTTCACCTATCCCGGCGGCGGCGCGGGGCTGCCGCCCTACGCGTTGGAGGCCTATGCCGGTCGGCTGCGTCAGCCGGTGGAGGTGCGCGGGGAGGAAAATCCGCTGTGCTGGGTTCCGCTGACGGAGAGTTTCTTCGACATGGCACGATATGCGGGCGAGGGCAGCATCGGCCATGTACTGGAGACCGTCCGCCGGTACAGGCCAGAGACGATGGAGACGCGAGCAACCTCGGTTATCCTGGAGCCGCTCGCGGAGGCGCATCTCCCGGCGCTGGCCTTCTGCTGGCAGCGTCCGCAGGAGGAGTTGCTGCCGATGCTGGCTCAGTCCGTCGCGAAATCTCATGAGGGACGTTATTACGAGCAGTTTGCCCTCATGGTAGACGGCTGCATGGCGGGACTTGCATCCCTGTACGCGCAGGAGGACGGCGCGCTTTCCGATGGAATCGAGGTGTTTCCGACCTTCCGGCGCTGTGGATTCGGTAAGGTGGCACTGGACATGCTGGCGGCGCAGGCAAGGGACAAGGGCTATCGTACGCTGACGGCACAGGTGCGAACGGACAATGCGCCCAGCCTGGCGCTGCATCAACGGGCGGGCTTCACGGTAGCGCGCACCTTCGTCAACCGAAAGGGGAATGAAGTGCACCAGCTGCTGCGCAGCTTGACCGTCCGCCATGAGATGAGTCTGCGCCCAAAGCCCTTTGCGATGATCGCCAGCGGGGAAAAGACCTACGAGCTGCGCCTGCACGACGAGAAGCGACGCTTGATCCGTGTGGGCGATGAGCTGCTGTTCACCTGCACGGCTGACGAGCGCACGGTGCTGACCCGCGTGACCGGGCTGTATCCCTTCCCGGATTTCGTCGCGCTGTACGCAGCTCTTCCGCTGACCAAATGCGGTTACCGCCCGGACAATGTGCATCTCGCCAATCCACGCGATATGGAGGCCTACTATCCGCCGGAAAGGCAGTCGGAAAGCGGCGTGCTGGCTATTGCCATGGAGCGGGTGCGTTTCCTGCTGGAGCGTCTGAGCGGCATGTACGAAGTGCGGGAACTGACGGACGCTGATGTGCCGGAAATGCTGCGCGTGGCGCAGGGGAATCCGCTGTATTACGAACACATGCGCATGCAGCCAGATGCTGAGAATATCGCTGAAACGCTGATGGCCCTCCCGCCGCGGCGGACGCTGGCGGATAAGCAGCTGTTTGGCTGGTTTGACGGTTCGCAACTTGTTGCGCTGATGGACCTGATTGCCCGACATCCTCAGGAG
>JBGVOA010000117.1:0-2059 GCA_045126095.1 Christensenellales bacterium
CGTTGCCCGCGTGGTGGCGGAGGATGCGGTGAAGTACGTCGAGGCCCATCCGGATGACTACGATGGCCTGATCAACGTGATGCTGACCAGCGGCGAAGCCATCCTGCGCAAGACGCCCGAGATGCTGCCTCCGCTGAAGGCCGCCGGCGTTGTGGACTCCGGCGGACGCGGCCTGATGCTGATCTACACCGGCTACGCGGCTGTGCTGCGGGGCGAAGAGATCGCTGATCCTGCGGCGCTGCTGGCAGGCGACTGCACGGTGACCGAAGAGGACATCCACGACCTTTCCGGCGAGATCCACAACATCTACTGCACCGAGTTCACCATCATCAATTTCCGTGAGGACTGCACCGAGGGCGACGTGGATTCCTTCCGCCGCCGCCTCAACCGCATCGGCGATCGCGTGCAGGTGACCGGCGATATGACGGAGACCAAGGTGCATGTGCACACCAACAATCCCGGCAACGCCATCGAGTACGGCCTGGAGCTGGGCGAACTGGTGAACCTGCAGATCAACAACATGCTGGATATGAAGCGCAAGCTGGAGGGCACCGCCGATAGTGCGAAGGCCCCCGCCGCGCCCGCTGCGCCTGCGGAGCCGCCGAAGAAGTTCGGCATGGTGGCTGTGTCCCTGGGCGAGGGCTTCTCCAACATTTTCCGTGACCTGACGGTGGATCACATCGTTGAGGGCGGCCAGACCATGAACCCCTCCGTGGATGATATCCTCAGCGCCATCAATGCCGTGAATGCCGAGTGCGTTTTCGTGTTCCCGAACAACGGCAATGTGATCTTTGCGGCCAATCAGGCGGCGGAGCTGGCGGAGAAGGAGGTCCACGTCATCCCCACCAAGAATGTGGCGATGGGCATTGCTGCCGCTGTGGCTTTCCAGGAGGATCTCTCCGGCGAGGAAAATGCGGCCAACATGACTGAGGCGGCCGAACACGTTAAGACCGGCACCGTCACCTACGCCGTGCGCGACAGCGAATACAACGGCGTGCAGATCAAGAAGGACGACATCATTGGTATGCACAATGGCCAGATTTCGTATTCCGGCAGCAACGTTCATGACGTTGTGATGGAGATGATCAAGGCCATCGTGGACGAGGATGCGGAGCTGATCACCGTGTATTACGGCGCTGACACCTCCAAGGAGGATGCGGAGGCCATCACGGCCGAGATCGGCGAGCAGTATCCCGATTGCGAGATGAGCTGCCTGCCGGGCGGTCAGCCGCTGTACTACTACCTGATCGCTGTGGAGTGACATAATGGATCTTTCTTCCATGCGCGGCGTAGGCCCCGCAAGACTGGAATCCCTTCGCGCAGTGGGCATTGTCTCATTGCGCGATTTGCTTTACACGCTGCCCCTTCGCTACGAGGATCGCACGCAGGTCACCCCCTGCAGCGAGGCACGGGGCGGCGAGGCGCTGGTCATGGGCGTGGTTGCGGAGGCCCCGAAGGTCAGCCGGTTTCATGGCGTTACCCGCGTAACGGCAACGCTGACGGATGGCAGCGGCAAGCTGCCGCTGGCCTGGTACAACCAGCCATGGATGGCACAGCAGCTGCCTGTGGGGCAGAGCATCATGCTTTTTGGGCGCATCGGCGTCAGCCGGAACCGACCGGTGATGCAAAATGCGCAGCGGGTAACGGAGCCTTCCATCCAGCCGGTGTACCGGGCGGTGAAGGGCATCCCGGCCAAGTCCTTCCGCACGATGATGGAGCAAGCACTGGAGCAGGTGGACGACTGCTGCCCGGAGACGCTGCCCAATGCACTCCGGCTGCGGCATGGCTTGTGTGAGCTGAATTTTGCGCTTCGTGAGGCGCATTTCCCGGCAAACCTGGAGAACCTCAGGCGGGCGCGCCGCCGCCTGGCCTTCGAGCAGATGCTGATGTATCAGGCTGCGCTGGGGCTGATGCGCCGCCACAAGGAGGATGGCATGCCCATCCCGCTGACGGAGGATGCCCCTGAAGCCTTCTGGCGGACAATGCCCTTTCTGCCGACCGGTGCGCAGCGGCGCGTGCTTCAGGAAATCGCGGATGATCTGCGCCGCACGCGCGCCAT
>JBGVOA010000118.1:0-3840 GCA_045126095.1 Christensenellales bacterium
CTGCTGCGCAGCGCCTTCGACGGCTCGCAGGATCACGATCTGGCCCTGCGCGCCACGGAGCTGGCAGCAAAGGTCACCCATATCCCGCGCATCCTGTACCACTGGCGCATGCTGGATACCTCCTTCAGCCACCAAAGGGCAGAGAAGTGCGTCCGCGCCGCCTGTGCCGCCGTGGAGGAGCAGCTGACGCGCCTGCATCTCCCCGGCAGCGTCGCCATGGAAAGCCTGCGGGTTCGCATCCGCTACGACGTGCCGGAGGCCTCTGTGACCGCCATCGTCTGGGGCGAAGGCCGTCTCCCCCGCCTGCCGGGCGAGGTCATCCGCGTGGCTGATCCGTCAGCACTCAACGCCGCCGCACAGCGCGCCACCGGCGAATACCTGCTGTTCCTGCGCGCAGGCATGAAAGCCATCGACCGGGACTGGCTCGACGAGATGCTGATGCATGCGACTCGCCCTGGCGTGGGCTGCGTGGGCAGCGCCATCCTGGACGGGCAGCGCTTCTACCGCCATGCAGGCTATGCCGTGAACGTGCCCGGCGGCGCGGTCAGCCACCACGCCGGGCAGTGGCTCTACGGCCACCCCTACATGATCACCGACCGGCTGGTGCGCAACGTGACGGGCGGATCCTCCGGGCTGATGCTGATCCGGCGGGAGATTTTCCTGCACCTGGGCGGCTTCGGCGAATACGAAAGCGACCTGCGGGGCGCCGATCTGGGGCTGAAATGCCAGGCAGCTGGGCTGGTCAACGTGTACACGCCCCATGGGCGGATGCTGTGCCGGGCTCCCCTGCCCTGCCTGAAAGAGGCCGCCCCGGAAGGCGACCTGCGCCGCTTCCACGCTCTGTGGGGCGAACACCCGGACGAGCGCTACTACAGCCCGCTCTTCACCCGCGACGGCGCGATGACCATCGACTTCACGCAGGAGGTGCGCTGATGCAGAAAAAGTCCATTTTCCGCTACACCTTCCTGCTGGAGCAGCTGGTGAAACGCAACTTCAACACCAAATACCGGCAGAGCGTTCTGGGCGTTCTGTGGTCCTTCCTCAATCCGCTGATGACCATGGCGGTGCAGTACCTGGTCTTCTCCCAGCTGTTCCGCTCGGATATCAGCCATTTCCCGGTCTACCTGCTCACGGGCATCATCCTCTTCAGCTTCTTCAACGAGTGCGTCACCCTGGGCATGGACTCCATCGTTCTCAACGGCCCGCTGATCACCAAGGTGGCCATGCCCAAGCTGATTTATCCCCTCAGCCGCAGCATCTCCTCCTTCATCAGCCTGGTCATCTCCCTCGTGCCGCTGCTGGGCGCGATGCTCCTTTCGGGCACGCCGCTGACCCCGGCGCTGCTGCTGATCCCCGCGGCGATCGTGCTACTGTTTCTCTTTTCGCTGGGCATGTCGCTGATCCTGTGCACGCTGAACGTCTTTTTCCGGGACACGCGCTTCCTCTGGAGCGTCGTCAGCCTCCTGTGGACCTACGCTACGCCCATCTTCTACCCCATCAGCATCATCCCGGCGGCCTGGCAGCCCATTTTCCGGCTGAACCCCATGTTCCAGTTCATTGATTTTCTGCGGACGGTCATCCTCCGGGGTGCATGGCCCTCCTGGGGACAGTGGGGCGCATGCCTCCTCTGCGCTGCGCTGCCGCTGGCGCTGGGGCTGCTCGTCTTCCGCCGGAATGAGCACAAATTCGTTTTCCATCTGTAAAGGAGGCGCGCCATGTCCGATATGATCGAGGTCAGCCGCATCACGATGGATTTCCGCCTGGACCGCAACCACACCACCAACCTCAAGGAATACGTCGTCAACCTCCTTTTGGGCAAGCGGAAGGTGGAGATGTTCCATGCGCTGGACGACGTGTCCTTCACCATCCCCCGGGGCAGCGTCACAGGGCTCATTGGCCCCAACGGCGCGGGCAAGTCCACCATATTGAAGGTCATCAGCGGCATCTACCGCCCCACCGGCGGACAGGTGCAGGTGCGCGGGCAGATCGTGCCGATGCTGGAATTGGGTTCGGGCTTTGACGCGGAGCTTTCCGGCCGGGAGAACATCCTCCTCAACGGCGCAATCCTGGGGTACAGCAAGGATTTCCTGCTGCCGAAGGTGGATGCCATCATTGATTACAGCGAGCTGCGCGACTTCATCGACATGCCGCTGAAGACCTATTCTTCCGGCATGCTGGCGCGCCTGGCCTTTTCCATCGCCTCGGTGGTGGAGCCGGACGTGCTGATCGTGGACGAGATCCTCTCCGTGGGCGACGAGCGCTTCCAGCGCAAGAGCCGCGCCCGCATGCTGGAAATGATGACGAACAGCGGCACGACGGTGCTCTTCGTCTCCCACAACCTCCAGCAGCTGCGGCAGATGTGCGACCGGGTCATCTGGCTCGACCACGGACGCATCAGGGCCATCGGCAGCGCGCAGGACATCTGCGACGCATACGAAAAGGAAGCGGAGGCGAGCGTATGAGATACAAAATCGACATGGATCACCCGCTTACAGTTGAGGCCAGCAGGCGAATGCACGCCGTGCAGCCACTGAAGCTGCTGGGCTGGATCTTCGGCGGCATAGGGCTGCTGTTCCTCATTCTCGGTGTCATCTTCGTTCTCATTGGCTGGGAATATCTGCCCCAGGTCTTCACAGCACAGGTCTGGACGGGCGATCCCCCCGACTCGCTGGCTCTGCCCCTCGTAGGGCTGGTGTTTTCGGGCATCGGCGTCCTCTTCACAGCGCTGGGCGCGGGATTTCTGATCGCCCTGCGCCGCCAGCGCCTGCTGCGGGAGGAGCTGGAGCGCTACGGCGTCCGCGTGACCGGTACGGTGACGGATATCACCATCGACCGCAGCTACCGGGTCAACGGCCGCAGCCCGCTGCGCGTCCACGTCACCGCCGTCCACCCCACCACGGGCGAAGCAGTGACCGTCCGCTCCGGCCCGGTGTGGGAAACGAGCCTTTCCACTGGCGACACGGCGGACGTGCTCTTTGACCCCATGGACGAGCGGAAGCGCATCGTCCTCCTGCCTGAGTGAACCATCCCCGGCAGAAGAAAAAGTCTGCCTCGCGCTTTGCTGTGTCTCGCGGCGTCGCAGGTGGCACATGCCCCTGCCCCGCCCGGCCAAAGCTACAAAAAATCACAAAGAACGCATATGACTCCCGCGGTTCCACCTTTCTGATGCCTTGTCAGTCAGCATCAGAGAGGTGGATTTCTTTTGCAGCACGCAAGATGTCGTTGATTTCTCCGATACACTGTATAGATAGAATACAAGGTCAGGTCCATGTCACATCGCTCCTCCCTGGCCATCGGGACAGCTTCTCTTTCGCTGGACGAGATGCGGGGTGTGGCTGCCAGCATGACGCTGCTCACCCCGGGAAAAGCTTCCGGAAGCGCATACGGGGATTCCATCCACGGCATCCTATTCCAGGAGGTGAGAAAATGGATGCAGTTTGGACAACGACGGTGCATATGCCCGCCTTTGAACCGCTTGAGGAAAACGCGAAGACCGATGTGCTCATCATCGGCGGCGGGATAGCAGGGCTCTTGTGCGCCTATCGTCTGGCACAGGATGGCGTGGAGTGTACCCTGGTGGAGGCAGATACCATTTGCAGCGGCATCACGAAAAACACCACCGCCAAGATTACGTCCCAGCATGGGCTGATTTTTGATACGCTGATCCGCAGGATGGGGATAGAGAACGCGCGGCTTTATCTGCAGGCCAACCAGAACGCGCTGCAGCAGTACCGGGACTTATGCAGGGACATTGACTGCGACTTTGAGGAGCAGGATGCCTTTGTCTACGCGCTGGACGACCGGCGGAAGATCGATAAGGAACTGGAAGCCCTGCGCAGG
>JBGVOA010000119.1:0-7091 GCA_045126095.1 Christensenellales bacterium
CCGGCGGACGGATGCACTCGCTCGTGCGGGGCAGGATGTCCTCCAGCCAGCCATGCTCCTCCCCCTCGCCGGGGGTGAAGGTCACCTGATCGCCCACCAGGGGCGAGATGCGCATGCGCCGGAACTTCTTCTTGCAGCGCAGGATGTGCTCCGTGCCGTCGTCCTCAGCCGCCACATAAAAGCCGCCGAAGCCGCGCACCAGCACGCCCTGCTTCATCATTTCCTCGCTCATTCAAACCTCACAGGCATCGAGTATTTGAACACATCGTTGACATACACCTTGCAGGTGAACTCGCCTGCCACCTCGTACACCAGCTCCACCTCCGGGTGGCGGCTGGCGTTGGACGGCACCCTGCTCTGGTACACCGTCACCTCGCCGTCCTCGTCCGAAAGCGCCACCCGCACGTTCGTCAGGCCGTCGCTCTCCGGCAGATCCAGCGTGATCACCGCGCGTTTGAGCATCGAGGGCACACGCTCCACCCGCAGGCTCACCGTGGTTCCCTTCGTCACCGCCGTGTCCGCCTGGATGGACTGCCACTGCACCGTGCCGTGGCGCGTCGTGTCCGCCGTTTCCTGGTACTCAATCACCGGATTCAGCGTCAGCCCCGCCGCCAGGATCAGCTCCCTCGCCTCGCGGAAGGGTCTCCCCTGCACCGCCGGCACGTATGCCACGCCGCCGGACACCGTCACCTGGATGATGTCCCCAGGATGGCAGTCCGCGCCCGCCTCCGGCACCTGCCGGATCACGAAGTCCACATCGTGCGTCACCGACACCACTGTCTCCATCACGCGCAGCGTCAGGCCATACGCCTGCAACGTACGCGCCGCGTCCGACAGCGTCAGGTTCCTGATGCTCGGCACCTTCATGCTCTCCGGGCCCTTGGACACCGTCAGCACGACCTTTTCGCCCTTCTGCAGGCTTTCGTCCGCCTTCGGCCACTGGTTCACCACAATGCCCGCACTCACCGTGGAGTGGTTTACCTCCACGATCTGCGCCTCCAGGCCCAGCCGCTCGATCTCGCGCTTGGCTGCGCCCACCTCGCTGTTTTCATAGAAGCCGACGGTGGCGTAGTTGACCACCTTGTTCACAATGGATTGCGTACCCACAACCAGGCCGCAAACCACCACAACCAGCACCACCAGCGTCAGCAGCACCATGGGCGCGCTGCTCTGGCGGACGCGGTTGCGCCCGGTGGTCTGCCGCACACGAGGCACAGCCTGAACCGGCTGCGCCGGAGACGCCTGCACGCGGGGCACGGGCGCAATGCGCGGCTGGAGCTGATCCACCTGGCCGTTGAGGGCCTTGCGCAGCTCCATCGCCATTTCACGGGCGGAGGCATAGCGGTAGGCCGGGTTCTTCTCCATGGCCTTGAGGCAGACGTGGCAGATCGCATCCGGCACGTCTGGCGCAAAGCGCTGGATGGGCTCCGGCTGGGCATGCAGGTGCTGCATGGCGATGGCCACCGGGCTGTCCCCGTCAAAGGGCACGCGGCCGGTGAGCATCTCATAGAGCGTCACACCCACAGAGTAGAGGTCGCTGGTTACGTCGCAGCCCTGGCCCTGGGCCTGCTCGGGGCTGAAATAGTGCACCGAGCCCATGACGGAATCACCCTTGGTCAGCGTGGAGCTGTTGGCCATGCGGGCAATGCCGAAGTCCGCCACCTTCACATGGCCATCGGCATTCATGAGGATATTCTGGGGCTTGATATCACGGTGGATGATGCCGTTTTGATGGGCATGCTGGAGAGCCGAGAGGATGCGGATGGCAATCTGCACCGCGGTAGGCGCGGAGATGCGCCCCTTCTCCATGATCACGTCCTTGAGCGTCTTGCCGCGGACATGCTCCATGATCAGGAAGCGGTTCTCGCCATCCATGCCCACGTCCAGGAGGTTGACGATGTTGTGGTGCACCATCTTGGAGGCGGCCTCCGCCTCGCGCTGGAAGCGGCTGACGAACTCCGCATCGCGGTTGAACTCGGGCTTCAGGACCTTCACCGCCACGGAGTGCCCGGTGTTGCGGTCGATGGCGCGATACACAATAGCCATGCCGCCCACGCCGATCTGCTCCACCAGCACATAGCGCCCGGCCAGGATCTTCTCTCTCATCGCGCGCCCTCCTTATCCTGGAGGACGACCACGCTGATGTTGTCGCGTCCGCCCGCGTCCAGCGCCGCCTGCATCAGCAGCTCTGCCGCCTTGGCCGGTGCGTTCTCCCGCAGGGTCTTTGCCATCTCCTCGTCGGACACCAGCCCGTGCAGGCCGTCGGAGCACACCAGCCAGATGTCCCCGGCGCGGCGCTCCTCCACCGCCAGGTCCACCTCGATGCCCGTTTCCGTACCCACCGCGCGGGTGATCACGTTGCGCAGAGGGTGCTTCTCCGCCTGTTCAGCCGTGATGGCGCCCTTGCGCACCAGCTCTGCCACGAGAGAGTGGTCGTCCGTCATCTGCTGCAGCTCGTTATCGCGCAGGCAGTAGACGCGGCTGTCGCCCACATGGGCCAGGTACGCAGCGTCATCGCTCAGCCAGACAAGGGACAGCGTGGTGCCCATGCCGGAGAGGCTCTCGTCCGCCTCCTGCTGGCAGAAGAGGGCTACGTTGGCCGCCTCAATGGCGGACTTCAGCGCTTGAAGGCCGGGCTTCTCCCCCTCCAGGGCGCGCAGCACCTCGTCCCGGCAGCCCGCGGAGGCCGTTTCGCCGCCCTTGTGGCCGCCCATGCCGTCCGCCACGCCGTACACCTGCATGGTCTCGCTGACCACCAGCGCATCCTGGTTGGTGGGGCGCACCTTTCCCTTGTGGGTCTGAGCGGCCCAGACCAGCGGTGCACGCGGGGGTTCTTCCTTGGCAGCAGCGCTGGCGAAGGCCTTGCCGCGGAC
Organism: Christensenellales bacterium; assembly: GCA_045126095.1. GTDB lineage: Bacteria > Bacillota > Clostridia > Christensenellales > Aristaeellaceae > UBA11524. The sequence continues at coordinate 2,874 of JBGVOA010000119.1, forward strand.
ATAATCCGTCATGCTCTGGCGCGTAGCTTTGGTGAAATGAAACTTGCGAGTCATCATTGCTCTCCCATCAGGTGCAGATTTGTGCTTCAGCCAGGGTCTTGCGGCGCAGCTGGCCGCAGGCGCCCTCGATGTCGTCGCCCATTTCGCGGCGGCGGGTGACGGAGATGTGCAGCTTCTCCAGCGTGTCCATGAACCGGCGGACGGTCGTCTCCGTCACGCCCTTCAAATCACGCTCGGCCACCACGTTCAGCGGGATCAGGTTCACATGGCACTGCATGCCCCGCAGCTTCGTGGCCAGCTCCACCGCGTGCTTCTCCTCGCAGTTGACGCCGCCCACCAGCGCGTATTCGAAAATCACGCGGCGGCCGGTCTTGTCGATGTAATTGCGGCAGGCCTTCATCAGCTCGTCCATCGGATAAGCCTTCGCGATGGGCATGGTCTGCCGGCGGATCTCGTCATTGGGCGCGTGCAGGGACACAGAGAGCGTCACCGGCAGATCTTCCTCCGCCAGTTCGTACATCTTTGGCACGATGCCGCAGGTGGACAGGCTCACGTTGCGCAGGCCAATTTGAACGCCATCGGGCTCGCGGAGCAGGCGCAGGAAGCGCATCACGTTGTCGTAGTTGTCCAGTGGTTCACCGCTGCCCATGAGAACGAGGTTGTGTACACGGGCCGTCTGCCCAGCTTCAACCGGCATGCTCTTTTCGACGATGTAGCGGTTCGCCGCGAGCACCTCGCCCAGCATTTCTCCGGCGGTGAGGCTGCGCACGCACCCATCCAGCGTCGAGGCGCAGAAGGTGCAGCCCATCCGGCAGCCCACCTGCGTGGACAGGCAGAGCGTGTAGCCGTGGTGGTAGTGCATCAGCACGCCCTCCACGCAGTTGCCGTCCCTGAGGCCGAAGAGGAACTTGACCGTGTCGTCGAGCTTCGACCGGCGCTCATGGATGATGCGCACCGGCTGGGCCACGGCTTCCTCCTTCAGCTGCTCGCGCAGGCTCAGGGGCAGGTTGGTCATGCCGTCGAAATCGGCGCCCTGGTGAATCCATTTGAAAATCTGCTTCGCGCGGAAGGCCGGCAGCCCGCGCTCTTTGCACCAGGCTGCCAGCTCCTGCGGGAACATCCCCGTCAATTCGGTCATCGTTGAAACCTCCGTTATGGCGGGGACTTCCCCGCGGATCAGATGCGCTTGCGGCGCATGCGGCAGATGTAGAAGCCCTCCACGCCGTCGCGGTTGGGCAGCAGCTGCAGGCCCGTGCCCGCATGCTGGCGGAACTCCGCCGGGATGCTCTCCGGCAGGGCCACAATCTCAAATTCAGGGTGACGGCCAAGGAAGGCCTCGATCTGGCGCTCGTTCTCGTCCTTGAGCACGGAGCAGGTGGAATACACCAGCGTGCCGCCGCGCTTGACGTACTGGCAGACAGTGTCCAGGAGCTTGGCCTGGAGGGCCACCAGCTCCGACACGGACTCGGCGCTCGCGCGGTACTTCACGTCCGGCTTGTCCGCCATCACGCCAAGGCCCGAGCAGGGCGCGTCCAGCAGAACGGCGTCCATCGTGCCGGTCATGTCCTCGCGCAGCACGGTTGCGTCGCGCTGCATCGGGCGGACATTCTCCAGGCCCAGACGCTTCATCTGCGCCTTGACCAGATCCACGCGGTGCTCATGCAGCTCCCAGGCCTGCACACGGCCCGTGCCCTCCATCATTTCGGCCATCAGACAGGTCTTGCCGCCGGGGGCAGAGCAGCAGTCCAGGATCTGCATGCCGCGCTTGGGCTCCACCGCCAGCGCCGCCATCATCGAGGACTCGGACTGGATGGAGAACTTGCCACCCACAAAGCCCGCGTCATGGGCGATCTCCGCCATGTTGCGGATGCGCCAGGAATGGGCCACCTTGCCGGGCTCGGACTCCCAGGCCTTCTGCGCCATCAGCTCGGTGAAGGCTGCGTCGTCCAGCTTGCCCAGGTTGGGGCGGACGGTGATGTAGCTGTCGTGGCTGCGGGTGGTCATCAGGTCGATGGCCATGTCGCCCCAGTCGCTCAGCAGCTTCTCCACCAGCCATTCCGGCACGCTGTGGCGCACGGACAGCGCCCTGACCGGGTTCTCCTGGGGATCGGGGAAGACCAGCTCATCCTTCTGACGCACGAGGTTGCGCAGAATGCCGTTGCACACGCCTGCCAGGCCCTCCATGCCCAGCTCCTTGCAGAGCATGACGGAGGTGTTGCAGGCCGCGCTCTCGGGGATGCGGTCCTCCAGCAGGATCTGGCACGCGCCCAGGCGCAGCACGTTGCGGAGCTTGATGTCCGTATCGGGCTTGGCCATGATCTGATCCAGCGCGTGGTCGAGGTACATGCGCATCTCGATGGTATCGTAGGCCAGGCGGGCGGCCAGGCGGCGGTCGATGACCGGCAGGCCGCAATTCTTGAGCTGCTGATCCAGCGCCAGGTGAATAAACTCGCCGCGCTCAGTCACCGCACGGATGACCTCCAGCGCCAGGCGACGGGCCGGCAGACCCTCCTCGCGGTTGTCGCGGGGCTTGCGATCCTCCTCGCGGCGGACAGGACGCACGCTGGAATTGGGACGCATTCCCACCGGCTTACCACCGAATCCCGGCTTACCCGCCGGACGTGCAGGCCTTTCTCCACCAAAGCCGCGCTTTTCGCCACGATTCTGGGCAAAATCCCCACCGCGAACCATCTTTTCACCACGGATGCCGGGCTTATCCCCACGGAACGCAGGCTTACGATCGCCATTCTGGGCGCGCTCCCCACCGAAGGGGCGCTTTTCGCCCTGGGGCGCGCTGCGGAAACCACCCTGCGCAGGGCGGCGCTCGCCGTTTTGGGGCCTATCCCCACCAAAGGAGCGCTTCTCGCCATTCTCCGCCGCACGATACCCACCAGCAGCAGGCTTGCGGGGACCATTGGGGCGACGATCCCCACCAAAGCCGGGTTTTCCGCCCTGGCCAGCAGGACGATTCCCACCAAAGGGCTTACGCGCACCGCCAAATCCGCTCTTGTTACCACCAAAAGAGCGCTTCTCGCCGTATTTCGGACGGTCATTGCCACTTACAGGCTTCTTTTGCTCCTGATTCACGCCTTCATTCCCACCGTTGTGGAGATTCTTGTTCTGCTCATCCATCGATTTCTTCCTCTTTCAGCACGCTGCCAACGGTCATCGGGTGACCGCGCAGATAGTCCTTTGCATTCATGGGCTTGCCGCCGGGGGCCTGGAGCTGGTTCACGCGCACCGCGCCGCTGCCCGCCGCGATGACCAGCCCGGCTTTCGCGTCCGCGGTGACGATTTCGCCCGGAGCGCCGCTGCCCTCGGCCATTTCGGCCCGCAGCAGCTTCAGCCGTCCGCCGGGAATGGCGGTGGAGCAGCCGGGCCAGGGGTTCAGGCCGTGGATGCGGTTGACGATGTCCGCCGCGTCCGCGGTCCAGTCAATGACGCCCATCTCCTTGGTCAGCATGGGGTCATAGGTCATGTTCTCGTGATCCTGGGGGATGCGCACAAGGGCGCCATCCTCCAGCTTCTTCAGGGTTTCCACCAGCAGCTGCGCGCCCAGTTCGGCCATGCGGACGGTCAGCTCGCCCGCCGTTTCGCCCTTCACATAGGGCGTTTCGGCCTTGAGCAGCATATCGCCGGTGTCGATGCCCTTGTCCGTCATCATCGTCGTGACGCCGACCACCTCGTCGCCCTGCAGGATGGCCCAGTTGATGGGCGCAGAGCCGCGGTGCTTCGGCAGGAGGCTGGCGTGGACGTTGATGGTGCCCAGCCGGGGGATGTCGAGGATCTCCTGGCTGAGGATCTGCCCGAAGGCGGCGGTGACGCACAGGTCAGGCGCAAGAGCCCGCAGGTCCTCCACGCCGTCCTTGCGGATGCGCACCGGCTGGAAGACGGGGATGCCCTTCTCCACCGCCAGCTGCTTCACGGGGCTGGCGATGACCTTGTTGCCGCGTCCCTTGGGGCGGTCGGGCTGGGTGAACACACCCACGACCTCGTAGCCCGAGTCACACAGGGCGCGGAGGCTCGGCACGGCGAATTCCGGCGTGCCCATGAACACGATCCTCATTCGTCGTCGTCCTCCGGGATATGCCCCTCGATCTCCTCCGGGGTCAGCTCGCGGTCCATCACGTCGATGTACAGCGTGCCGTCCAGGTGATCCAGCTCGTGGCAGACCGCGCGGGCAAAGAAGCCCTCGGCAGTCAGCTCGTGATGCTCGCC
>JBGVOA010000120.1:0-4423 GCA_045126095.1 Christensenellales bacterium
CGGGCAACGGTCAGGATGGTGCCCTCCTTGGGCTTCATGACGGCCTTGTAGGCCTTGTCAGAGCCAGCCTTGAGCGCATTGGCGAACTGCACGGGCGTAATCTTCTCCACGCCCTTGAGGGCCGTGGCGAAGCCGCGCAGCAGCTGGGAGGTGATGACGCCGGAATTGCCGCGGGCGCCCTTGAGCGCACCCTTGGAAATTGCAGCGGCAGCCTCGTCCGCGCGCAGGTACTCCTTGGCGTTGATCTCGCGGGTCGCGCTCTGCATCGTCAGGGACATGTTGGTGCCGGTATCGCCGTCCGGGACAGGGAAAACATTCAGTGCGTCCACCGCCTCACGATTCTGCTCCAGCAGGGCAGAACCGGCCACGACCATGTCGCGCAGCAGCAGACCGTCAATGGTCTTATGCGTTATCAAAGGAATCCTCCGTTCTCGGCCCGCGCCCGGCTGCATTGTGATGCAGGGGTTTCCGGCGCGCCGGGTTTCTCATATGGTCGATCAGACGCGAATGCCCTCGACCGAAATCTTCACCTTGCGCACCTTCACGCCGGTCATGCTCTCCAGCTTGTAGCGTACAGTATCCTCGATGGTCTTGCCGACCTCCGCGATGGAAATGCCGTACTCCACGATGATGAACAGATCCACGTCGATCATGTCGCCAACGGAACGGATCTGCACTCCTCTGGAAAGATTCTCCCGGCCAAGCCATTCAACAAAGCCGTCCTTGGCCCGCTTGGAGGACATGGCTACGATGCCGTAGCACTCCAGCGCCGCATAACCCACAACCTTCATCATGACTTCTTCAGTGATGAAGATCGTGCCGATATCGTTTTTGATCTTGCATTCCATGGATGCTTCAACCTCCTTGTGCCAGGGCGTCCACTGACGGAGTTCCTTCATCATGCGGGAACGGTGTAAAACCATCTCCGCCACATAACAAAGATACCCATAGTCAGGGTCATTATGTAGTATACAGGATTTTTCCGCATTTAGCAAGGCTTTTTTTGTTTGAAATGCAAAGCAAACGCAACAAAACGCAATATTTCTCCCCGTTACGCCTGCGCCATCCGGAAAAAAGACCATTTTTTCGCTTGACAATGCAAATCTTCCGTTTTATAATGACTCACATCAGGGCAATGAGGAGACGAGTAGCCTGCCCGGTCACGATCTTCAGAGAGCTTCCGGCCGCTGCGAGGAAGCGTTCGTGCCAACAAGGCGAAGTACAGCTCCGAGCCACCTGCTGAAAGGGTTTCCCCGATTAGGCGGCGTCCGGTTGCGCCGGTTACAGCGCAGGAGGAATGACTGTTCCTCGCTGAGGGCTGCGCATATGCGGCCGAACGGAAGTGGTACCGTGATGCATTTCATCACCTTCCCCGGATACGTCCGGTGAAGGTGTTTTTGTTTTCAGCAAAACAGTCCATCATATACAGGAGGCTGATGCACATGAACCTTGAAACCCTGAGGTATGCCAGCCGCTTCGACGGCGTGACGGGCAGCGCCATCCGCGAAATCTTCAAGATGATCGCCAAGCCCGGCATGATCTCCTTCGCAGGCGGCAATCCTGCCAAATCCGCCCTGCCGGACGATATGGTTGCCCAGATCGCCCGCGAGGTGCTGGAAACGGACGGCAAGACCATCCTGCAGTATGGCGCGACCGAGGGCTATGCTCCCCTGCTGGAAAGCCTGAAGGCCTATGCCGAGGAGCAGCTGGGCTGCGAGCTGCCCGCCGTGCTGCCCGTAACCGGCTCCACGCAGGCGATGGATCTGCTGTGCAAGGCGCTGATCAATCCCGGCGACGTGATCCTGGTGGAAAACCCCACGTTCCTGGGCAACATGCAGTGCATGCACCTCTACGAGGCCAAGCTGGTGCCCGTGGAGAGCGATGAAAACGGCATCATCCTGGAGAAGCTGGAAGCCGCCATCAAGGAGCATCACCCCAAGATGCTCTACACGATTCCGACCTTCCAGAACCCCACGGGCCGCACCCTGGCCGCTGACCGCCGCCAGCCCATTGCGGAAATGGCTGCGAAGTACGGCATGATCGTCGCGGAGGACGACCCCTACCGCGACCTGCGCTATTCCGGTGAACCGCTGCCCTCCATCAAGTCCTTTGACAAGGAAGGCTGGGTGGTGTTTCTGGGTTCCTTCTCCAAGATCATCTCCCCCGGCCTGCGCGTGGGCTTCATGGCGGGCGATCCCCGCATCCTGCGCAAGTGCACCGTGGGCAAGCAGTCCGCCGACGTCCACACCTCCAACCTGACGCAGGCCATTGTTGACCAGTACCTGCGCCGGAACCTGCTGCCCGCGCACATCAGGAGCATCTGCGCCTCCTACAAGGAGCAGATGGACGCGATGATGCAGGAGTTGGAGACCTTCCCTGCCGGCACAACCTATACGAAGCCCGAGGGCGGCCTGTTCATCTGGGTGGAGCTGCCCGAGCACATCAATGTCCTGGAGCTGCTGGAGAAGTGCGTGGAACGCAAGGTGGCCTATGTCCCCGGCACCCACTTCTTCTGCGACGGCGGACACATGAACACCCTGCGCCTGAACTTCTCCAACTCCACAGTCGAGCAGATCCACACCGGCATGGCCGTCCTGCGCGAAGTCATTGCCGAAGCAACGAAGTAAATCAATATACAGGAGGATACACACATGCACATTCTTGACATTCTGAAGGAGCGCGGCTTCATCGCCCAGACCACCTTTGAGGACGAGCTGTACAAGCAGCTGGAGGAGCCCACCACCTTCTACGTCGGCTTTGACCCCACCGCCGACTCCCTGCACATCGGCCATTACATCCCGATCATGGCCATGGCTCACATGCAGAAGGCAGGCCACAAGCCCATTGCCCTGATGGGCGGCGGCACCGCCATGATCGGCGATCCCTCCGGCAAGACCGACATGCGCAAGATGATGACCACCCAGACCATCGACAACAACGTCGAGTGCATCAAGAAGCAGATGAGCCGCTTCCTGGACTTCTCCGACGGCCAGGCCATCATCGTTAACAACGGCGACTGGCTGCGCAACCTGAACTTCATCGAGTTCATGCGCGATATCGGCTCCATGTTCTCGGTCAACAACATGCTGCGCGCGGACTGCTACCGCGCCCGTATGGAGTCTGAGAACGGCCTGTCCTTCCTGGAGTTCACCTACATGCTCATGCAGTCCTACGACTTCCTGGAGCTGTTCAACCGCTACGGCTGCCGGCTGGAAATGGGCGGCAACGACCAGTGGAGCAACATGCTGGGCGGCGCAGATCTTGTCCGCCGCAAGCTGGGTGAGAAGGCATTCGCCTGCACCTTCCAGCTGCTGCTGACCCACGACGGCAAGAAGATGGGCAAGACCGAGAAGGGCGCGCTGTGGCTGGATCCCAACAAGTGCGCTCCCTTCGATTTCTACCAGTACTGGCGCAACGTGGACGACAAGGACGTCGAGAAGTGCCTGGGCCTGCTGACCTTCCTGCCCATGGACGAGGTGCGTCGCCTGGGCGCGCTGGAGGGCAGCGCCATCAACGAGGCCAAGAAGGTGCTGGCCTTCGAGGTCACCAAGCTGGTGCACGGCGAGGAAGAGGCCAAGAAGGCTGCAGACGCCGCGGCTGCGCTCTTCGCAGGCGGCGCCAACGGCGCGAACATCCCCTCCTTCGAGCTGACGGCGGACGAGCTGGCTGCTGATCCCCGCCTGTCCACCATGCTGGTGAAGTCCGGCCTGTGCAAGGGCCAGAACGACGCCCGCACCCAGATCAAGGCCAACGCCGTGTCCGTCGCGGGCGAGAAGGTGACCGATGAGGCCGCTGTCATCACCGCCGACATGTTCGATGAGGACGGCCTGATGATCCAGAAGGGCAAGAAGAACTTCCGCCGCCTGGTCCTCAAATGAGCGCCGCACCTTACAAGACCCTGCGGCAGGAGGCAGCCGATGAGGTGATCATCAACAAGAGCCGCTTCATCGGCTATGCCTGCCCCTGCGAAACAGAGGAGGAGGCCCTCGCCTTCCTGCAGAAGATCCGCACGAAGCACAAGGACGCCACCCACAACTGTTACGCCTACGTCATCGGGCGGAATTCCGGCATCATGCGCTATTCCGACGACGGCGAGCCCGGCGGCACAGCAGGCCTCCCCATGATGGAGGTGCTCAAGGCCCAGGGCGTGGTGAACTGCTGCGTGGTGGTCACCCGCTACTTCGGCGGCATCCTGCTGGGCGCAGGCGGCCTGGTGCGCGCATACACCCAGGGTACAGTCATTGCGCTCAAGGCGGCACAGGTAGTTGTGATGGAGCCCAGCCAGCGGTACCTGTGCGAGGTCGCTTATCCCCTTTGGGATCGCGTCACCCATGCGCTTAAAACGATGCCCGTGCAGCTGGTCGGCAGCGAATTCACCACCGCGGTAGGCTTCACGCTCCTGGTGCGGGAAAAGGATGCCGAG
>JBGVOA010000121.1:0-3594 GCA_045126095.1 Christensenellales bacterium
CCTATGGAGAGAATGACCTGAGCAGCAGCGGCTATGTGACCACCAATAACGTCAACTTCCGCGCGGAAGCTTCCACCAGCTCCGGCAAGCTCGGCACGCTGCACACCTACGCCATGGCCACCGTGCTGGGCACCGAGCGCCGCGGCAATGTGACCTGGTACCGGGTGAACTACAACAACACGGTTGGCTACATCCACGGCGATTACTTCCACCAGCTGACCTACAGCGAGCTGCAGGATTTCTATGCGGACGGCATGTACCGGCAGGGCCTGATCAACAACGGCGGCAGCGCGGATGACGAAAGCCCGGCTGGCCCCGGCGGACAGATCTCCCAGGAGGATCAGGTGGTGGATGACTGGTACTCCGGCGGCGGCACGACCTGGCCTGTACTGCCCGAGAACCCGGCGGACAACATCCCCACGGTGACACCCACGCCCACCCTTCCCTCGACCTGGCCTGGCTATGTGACGACGAACAGACCCACCAACACCCCGGCGACCATGGGCGGCACGATCGGTGGCTCCGATGCTGATCTGCCCCTGCCCGGCGGCAGCAGCAGTGTGACCTACCCGGTGAAAAATGAGGGCGGCGCCAGCTGGATCTGGTGGATCGTGATTCCGCTGCTGGCACTGACCATCGGCGGCGCCATCGCTCTGATGCAGCACCAGCGCCGCAAGCAGCAGATCGCCATGAAGGCCGCCCAGCGTCGCGCCCAGCAGGCCCGCAGCGCCGGTGCGAGACCCTATGCCCGTCAGACGGCTGCACAGCCCCGTACAGGGGCGTATCCCAGCTATGGGCAGAACCAGGCTGCACCGCTTTTCCCCCAGCCGGAGGAGTCGCAGCGGCCCTATGCCCGCCAGACGGGAGAAGCACAGCCGCGCGTCGGCCGCAGAACGGCCTGGCAGCAGGCGCATGGTGAGAATCAACAAGAATAATAACTGAATACAGACGAAAACAGGACGGTAGTCGGAAAACTGCCGTCTTGTTTTTGTTGAAACAGACCGGAAGTCTGAAATGGAGGTTACATCCTGGGCTTGTTTGTGTTACATCCTGGTTTCTTGAATATAGCGCACAAAATCGACTTGGGAGAAATGCGTGCAACCCGTGAAAAATGCGCAAAAATCGGCATTTTTGCGCGGTTTTCATCCGGTTTTTATATTGACTTTTTTACCATTCTGTGGCATGATATAGAGGAGCATGGTATCCGTTCCATGCAGTCTTGAATTGGTAAAAACAGTATTTGCGAAGCGCGTGGAGGAACTATGGCAGGCAAGGAGCTCAGAAAGCTGAATAAGACCGAGCTGCTGGAGCTGCTGGTGGAGCAGGGGCGCGAAAACCTCGCTCTGCGCGCGAAGCTGGAGAAGGCAGAGGCGGAGCTGGCGAGCCGCCGCCTGGAAATGGCGGAATGCGGCTCCATCGCCGAGGCGGCGCTGAAGCTCAGCGGCGTGTTCGAGGCGGCCCAGCGCGCCATCGACCTCTACCGGGAAAACTGTGAGCGGGAATGCGCTGAAATGCGCGCTGCAGCAGGCGTTCCGGGCGAGAAGGAGGACGCTGAAGGATGAGTGGAAAGCAATCGCCGTCCGTGGAGGAGCTGGAGGCAGCGCTGCGTGCGAAAAAGCGCGCGGGCAGCTACAGCCGGGCGCTGCGCAGCACGATCTACTCCCTGGTGGTGGTGGCTGCGGTCTCCATCCTGGTGGCGATGCTGCTGATCTCCATCCTGCGGATCTCCGGTGCATCCATGACGCCTGTCATCAGCGATGGCGATATTGTGCTGGTGCTGCGGACGGATGAGGTGGCGCGGGGCGACGTCATCGCCTTCTACTACAACAACGAGACGCTCGTCAAACGCGTGATCGCCATGGGCGGAGAGCGCGTCAACATTGCCTCGGACGGTACGGTGAAGATCAACGGCCAGGCGCTGGACGAATCCGCCTACCTGGCCGGCACGCAGAAAAGCCGCGGCGAGCCTACGATCACGCTGCCCTATCCGGTGCCTGATGGACATTACTTTGTACTGGGCGACCACCGGTCGACTTCCAACGACAGCCGCAACATCCTCATCGGCGCGGTGCCTGAAGGCGAATTGCTTGGCAAGCTGCTTTTCAGGGTCTGGCCGCTGAGCAAGTTCGGCCCGATTCACTAAAGATTGACGTACTTATCAACAGAAGGGAGGCTGAAGCACAGTGAGTGAAGAGATTCTCGCCCGGGCAGAAGAATACCTGGCGCGGCGTCGCAACCGTATGCGGCTGCTGCGGGCGGTCACAGCCATGGCGCTTGTCGTGGCCATCATGACCTCTTACGTCCTGATGCTTCCTGGCCTGACGCTTGAGGCCGAAACCTACTGTGGCCGTGAAGAACACGCCCACACGCAGGACTGCTACACGCTGGACCTGATCTGCCAGGAGCAGGAGCGAGAGCCCACCGAGACGGTGGTGGCGCTGCTGCAATGCGGTTTCCGGCCCCACACGCACACGGACGCCTGCCGCGCGCCTGATGGCAGCATCGGCTGCGGCATCTCCACCTCTTACTGGCACCGCCACTCGGCTGAGTGCTATGATGAGGCGGGGAGCCTGGTCTGCACGCTGGTGAACAACCCCAAGCACAAGCACGACGACTCCTGCTACGAGCAGCTGGCGACGCTGGTGTGTGCGGAGGCTGAATCCGCCGGCCATGTGCACACGGAGGCCTGCTACAGCGTTGCGAAGGACAACGGTCCGACTTGCGGTCTGGAAGAGTCCGATGGCCATGTCCACGGCCCCGCATGCACCGAGACCGTCCACACGCTGGTGTGTACGCAGGAAACGGCGACTTCCACGGATCTCGGCGGCCACGTCCACACGGATGACTGCTACCGCACCGAAATCATCTCCCGCTGCACGCTGGCAGGCGGCGAGGGTGCGCACAAGCACACCGACGACTGCTACCCCGTCAACGAAAACCCGACTTGCGGTCTGGAAATGGGCGAGGGCGGCCACACGCACGGTGAAAACTGCTACACTTATGAGCAGGGCGCGCTGACTTGCAACAAGCTGCACGAGCACAATGGCAACTGCTACGATCCTGCGACTGGTTATGTTATCTGCAGCAAGCTCTACATTATTGAACACAACCACAGCGCTTACTGCCTGCGCAATGTGACGGCCATCGATGAGGGCCATGCCCATTCCACGGATTGCTACATTAAGAATTACACCTGTGAAAAGACGGAGCACGCGCACACGGCGGAGTGCTTCGAAAAGCCCGAACCCGAAACCCCTGAGGTCGAGGAAACTGAACCTGTTCCTACTACTAATACGCCTGCGGTGACAGCGACGGTTGAACCGACCATTGAACCCACGGTTGAGCCCACGGTCGAGCCTACGGTTGAACCTACTGTTGAACCTACTGTCGAGCCGACTGTTGAGCCTACAGTTGAACCCACGGTCGAGCCGACCGTCGAGCCGACCATTGAGCCCACGGTCGAACCCACGGTCGAGCCTACGGTTGAACCCACGGTCGAGCCGACTGTCGAGCCGACTGTTGAACCCACGGTCGAGCCTACCGTCGAGCCGACTGTTGAGCCTACGGTCGAGCCGACTGTTGAACCCACGGTCG
>JBGVOA010000122.1:0-2906 GCA_045126095.1 Christensenellales bacterium
CACCCCGGCGTCTGCCTGGTGGGGCGATCTGCTGCAGCACAAGGCGGGCTGGCCCGGCTGGGGCATTGAGATCTTCAACATGCTGATCAACTTTGTCACCGAGTTCATCTACCAGAAGTTCGTGGTTTTCCGCGATGTGGACAAGGCTGATCAGTCCGCGGCTGAGTAAAGCATAACGGGTTCCCCTGCGGTCCGGGTTTCCGGGACAGGGGAGCCCCTTTCTGTGCCGTCCGCCGGATTGTAAACTTTCGGCACGATGGTTTACACCGGCGCGTCCGGCATGGTATAATGAGGCGAAATCGTGACACAGGAGGAATTCCTATGAAGAAATGGCTGACGGCGCTGGCGGCGCTGTGTCTGGTGCTGTTGTGCACGGGGGCCTTTGCGGCCTCGAAGCCCACGGTGTCCTTCACGGCGAAGTCCGGGAATGTCAACGGCGGCTTTGCGTATGCGCTGGGCGTGAAGGTCAACCGTGCCCAGGAGGCGGATCTGTCTGTTGACATCACCAACAATACCACCGGCGAAACGCTGAACGTGGTTATCCCTGCGGGCGAGACCACTGCATCGGTGACCATCCCCACCCAGGTGGTGGAGAAGAAGGACAAGATGACCTTCTCCTTCGTCAAGTCCAACGAGTATGATACCGGCAGCATGCACACCCTCAACATCCTGCAGCTGCCCAAGGTGCAGTTCTATCTGGCTGTTTCCTTCGGCACGGTGGATAAGGAAATGAGCGTCATCGTGCAGTGCAACAATTCCTCCACGGTGCTCAAGGACAATAATGTGTTCACCCTCAAGGATACCGACGGCACGGTGCTGGCGGAGAAGGAGTGGTCCAACGCCAAGAACCGCCTCACCTTCAAGCTCACGCCGGACGAGAGCATGGTGGGCCGCCACAAGTTCACCGTGTGGCTGGGGGACTACGAGGTCTCCATCGACGATGGCTATGGTTCCGTGGCTGATCCCGAGGCCCGCGTGGTGGTGGAGCTGGAGCCGGACATGCCCCTGATGGCCATCGGCATCGACTGCGGTTTCAACGGCCGCAAGACGGACGAAATTCTGGCCGTGCTGGAAGCGCACAACGTCAAGTGCACCTTCTTCATGACCGGCTACTTCCTGCGTGAGTTCCCGGAGGAGGCCCGCCGCATCTACGAGGCCGGGCATGAGATTGCCAACCACTCCAACACCCACAAGCACATGAAGACGCTCAACAGCCACAACCAGCTGCGTCAGCTTCAGATTCCCACCGAGGAGGCCGAGGCGCTGCTGGGTGTGACCCCGCGTCTGTTCCGTCCGCCGCATGGCGAGTACAACAGCAACATCGCCTCCCTGGCCCGCTCCGAGGGCATGGAGGTGGTCATGTGGTCCGCCACCTACCACGATTCCACCGGCAAGTACACCGAGCGGCAGATCTTCGACTGCGCCACCACCGGCAATGATTACAAGCCCGGCTCCGTGGTGCTGTGCCACCTGGACGGCTATTATCAGCCGGATTCGCTGGACGCAGGCCTGACCTACTACGAGTCCCTGGGCCTGCAGGTGGTGCCGATCTCCGCGCTGATCTACGCATCCGGCGGCGAGCTGCCCCAGATGCCCAGCGATCACGAGCCGATGGTCTACACCAACGAGTACTGGGAGACCTGGCTGGAGCGCAATCTGCCGGAGTACGCACAGTGATACAGCGGGCGCAGGGCTTTGCCGGATGGCGGGCTCTGCGCCCTTTGCATGGAGGAAGTATGACGTATCAGGAGATACAGCAGGCCATTGTGGCCTGTATATCCTCAGCGGGCCTGCGGGCGGCGGTGGCGCAGACAGAGCATGTCTTTGCGCCCCAGGAGCTGCTGGCTTTGGCGTACCGGTATGCGCCGGATCAGGCGAAGAAGTTGGCGCTGCTGACCCTGCTGGAACAGGGCGTGCCGGAGATCGCAGAGCACGCGCAGGCGCTGATCAGCTATCAGGAACAGATGACGGAGGCGTACATGACCCCATCGCCGGACGCGGTGTACGAGCTGCTGGTGCATGAGGCGGGCGCCCGCGAGCCGGAGCGCTGCCTGTGCGCCAGCTTTGAGGCTGCGCTGGCCCGCCTGCGCTGGTACCGGGAGAGGTATGCGGACATTCCCGGCGGCGAGGAGACGTACAGCATCATCAAGCGGCGCATCCTGCCTGCCGGGGACGACGCGGTGGATGACGAGATGGGCGAGTGCCGCGTGGATGCGGACGGGACGCTCCTCCGCCTGGACATGTACGACGGGTTGAATGAGTGGGGCGGGTGCCCCGATGACTGCGATGACTGCGACGAGTGCCCCCACATCTGCATGAACCACATGAAGGAGGCCGCATGCCCGATGTTCGTCAGGCCATGGGATTTCGTGCGATTCCGGAACTGGGTGGGCTGGACGACCTGGGCGATCGCCCTGCCGCAGGTGGAGCCGGATCCGCTGGAGACGGAGATCACCGTCTACCGGCTGGATGGCGAAACCGTGCACTACCGAGACATGGACGAGGTGTTCTTCAGCCACTGGCATGTGGCGCTGCCGCAGGTGGAAACCGTGACGGCGGAGGAGCTGCCGTCCGCCTGGCGGGAGGACGCGGTGGCCTACCGCGCCTGGCTGATGGAGACGGTGAAGCAGTGAGAGGGGAGCGGCGCAGCTGCCCCTCTTTTTCTGTTCCCCTTCCCAGGGATGGGGAAGTGTGATATAATGGTATGAACGGAACGAAAGGGGGCGGCGGCGATGGCGAAGGAAAAGACGCTCTTTGCCTGCACGGCCTGCGGCTATGAAACGGCGAAGTGGGTGGGCAAATGCCCCGGCTGCAGCGCGTGGAACACGATGGAGGAGGCCGCCGTCATCACGGGCACGGCCGGCAAGGCCGCGAAGGTTGCTGCCCGGCAGCGTCCCGGCACCGGC
>JBGVOA010000123.1:0-8248 GCA_045126095.1 Christensenellales bacterium
AGGACGTTCCCCCGCAGACCTGGCTGGCCCTCATCGCAGGCGCGGCTCTGCTGGTGACGGACAGCTTCCATGGCGCGGCCTTTGCGGCCATCCTGAACAGAAACTGCGCCATCCTCCGCCGCTATCGCGAGGACGATCCGGAAAGCAAGAACAGCCGCATTGATCAGCTGCTGCGCCACCTGCAGGTGGATAGCCTGGAATCGCCGGACTGGCAGCAGGTCAACGAAAATCTGGCCGTCCAGGCGGAACGGGGCAAAAAATGGCTGCTTGACGCGGTCAGTCAAGCAGCGAAGTGAGCGAATCCGGCAGGGGAGAAACGATGTGCAGCTTTTCGCCCGTCAGCGGGTGGAGGAGCTGCACCTCATGGGAGTGCAGGGAAAAGCGTCCGGGGAGCTGCGGAAGCTCCGTGCCGTAGAGGAAATCGCCGCAAACGGGGCAGCCAAGGTGCGCCATGTGGACGCGAATCTGATGCGTGCGGCCCGTCTCCAGCACAAGGCGGACGAGGGAGCGCGACGCGCTTTCCCGCAGCACCTCGTAATGGGTGACGGAGGGCTTGCCGTCCGCCGTCACCAGGCGGCGGATGCTGGCTGCGTCCTCCTTGCCGATGGGCGCGTCCACCGTGCCGCGCGGTGAGGGCAGATGCCCCTCCACCACGGCCAGGTATGTCCGGCGGAATTCCTCCGTATGCAGCAGCCGCTGCAGACGGTGCTGGGCATGGGGCGTTTTCGCCACCAGCATCAGCCCGCTGGTGCCCTTGTCCAGGCGATTCACCGGGCGGTAAACATAATCCGCCGGGCAGCCCAGGTGCGAGAACAGCGCGTTTTCCAGCGCGTCATCGGGGTGATTGGCGCTGGATTGGCTGGCCAGGGGCGCTGGCTTGTCGATGACGAAAAGGTGCTCATCCTCATAGGGAATGGTCAGCGGCAGGGGATAGGGCTTCACGGCGTAAACCGGCGCGTCCTTCCAGCGGATGGCGACCACATCGCCCTCCCGCATAATCGCGTCCACGGGCATGGGTACGCCGTTGACGGTGATGCGGCCATCCCACTTGGCGCTCTTCATCGCGCCATAGCTTACGCCCATCACCTGACGCAGGATATCGCGCAGCTTGCGGCCTGCGTTTTCCGGTTCGACACGGTATTCCATCGCTGATCCCTCCCAGCTGATTATAGTGGAAAAGCGGCGGAAATGCAAGCAGCACGCGCGTCAGAAGGAACCTGATTTGATTGACACATGCGGCATTGTAAGCTATAATATATCGTGGCTGATTGGCCCACGAAGGAGGAAACGCTATGCGTATCTGGAAGCGTCTGCTTGCGCTGATGCTGCTTCTGTGCTTTGTGCAGGGGGCGCAGGCGGAATCTGCCTTCGGCTTCTCGCCTGTGCGCACCTATGAGGGGGCACGCTATGAGGCGCGGCCTCCGGCAGAAACGACGACCGTGCTGCTCATCGGCTACGACCACCACCAGGAGGGCATGCAGACCGAGCTGCACGGATATAGCGGCGGCGGTCAGGCGGATTTCCTGCTGCTGGTGGTGCTGGATCATCGGACGGATGAGATCCGCATGCTGCAGATCGACCGCGACACGATGGCCAGGGTGCGCGTGACGGATGCAAGGGGCTACGAGCATGACCGCAGCAGCCTGCAGATCTGCCTGTCCCACGCTTATGGCAACACGCGGGAAAAGAACAACGCAAACACCGTGCTGGCCGTGGAGACCCTGCTGGGCATTGAAGGTGCGGACGACGGCGCGCAGATCGACTGGTATGTGGCCATGGACATCAGCGGCATTGCCCGCCTGAACGATCTGCTGGGCGGCGTGACGCTGACCATGCAGACCGACATGACCGATATCGACCCTGCCATGACGGCCGGTGCTACCCTGACGCTCACCGGCAGGCAGGCAGAGCGCTTCTGCCGCGGACGCTATGGCGTGGGCGACCAGACCAACGCGTCGCGCATGCTCAGGCAGCAGCAGTACATCACCGCTGCAAGCCAGCAGCTGGTGCAGCTGCTCAGACAGGATGTCGGCGAGGGCGTCCGCCTGCTGGATGGCATGGGTCTCCTGCACGACGCCACCGTGCGCGTGACCGGGCCCTTTGACTTCTCGGACTCCGTTTCCGGCACGCCGACGGGCGATGCCCATGGGCATTATCTGATGACGAACGCCCTGCGCGCGACGATCATCAGCGACCTTGGCCGCGCGGCAATCTACAGCCTGGGGGAGATCGAGACCCTGCCGGGCGTGCATTCTCTGGGCAGCGATGGCTACATCCGCTTCGATATGCAGCAGGATGCGGCGCTCAGATGGGCGCTGGATGTGTTCTATGACAACATTGATTGATGAACGATACAGGAGGACTTATGGCAGCTGATGAAATGAAGCGGCCCCGGGCCGTTGCAGTCGCTGGGGAGAACGAGGAACGGGAGCTCCAGATCGACATGATGGAGCTGTTCTATCGCCTGCTGGACAAGGCCTGGCTGATTCTGCTTGCGGGCGTGGCAGCGGCGCTGCTGGCGGGCCTGATCACGCATTTCTTTATCCAGGACAGCTATACCGCTACCACGAAGCTTTATGTGATCGGCGATAGCCAGGCGATCGACCTCTCCCAGCTGAACTTTGGCGACAAGCTGGCGGAGGACTATGTGCAGGTGTTCAGGAACCGTGATCTGCACAGCCAGGTGAAGGCCCTGCTGGCGGCTCCTGCACGGGTGCAGGGGATCAACAGTGAAACGTCCATGATCCCCGAGGCGTACCGCAACTGGGCGGAGACTGGCTATGAGCTGCCTGATTACAAGAAAATGGAGCGCAAGCTGCGCGTGTCGCCGCTGAATAACACGCGCATCCTGAGCATTGCCTATACCGCCGGAAGCCCGGAGGAGGCCAGGCTGGTTGTGGCGGCATATGCCGAGGCAGCGATCGCCTTCATCTCCCAGAAGATGGGCACGGAAACGTCACCGACTGTGTTTGAGCGTCCCTACGCTCCCGATATCCCGGATGGCCCGAGCATGCTGCGCAATGTGGTGATCGGCGCGGTGGTGGGCGTGGCGCTGGCGATGGTGGTGCTTGCCTGCCAGTTCATCCTGGACGACCGCGTGCGCACCGCCGAGCAACTGGAAAAGCAGCTGGGTCTGCCGACGCTGGGCATGATGCCGATCCAGGAGAATCAGAAGCTGGGCCAGAAGCGCGCCAAGGAGGGAAATGCATGAAGCAGGTGATCATCAATCAGCTGATCTCGCTGGATTACGCGGGGCGCGAGGCGCTCAATTCCATCTGCACCAACCTGACCTTTGCCGGCCGCAACCTCAAGAAGATCCTGTTCACCAGCAACGATCCGGCGGACGGAAAGAGCTGGATGACCATGCACATCGCCATCAGCCTGGCGGAGCGCGGCCGCCGCGTGCTGCTCATTGACGCGGATCTGCGCCGCTCCTTCATGGTGCAGCGCTACAAGCTGCAGTTTGAAGGAGAACCTCTGGGCCTGGCGCATTACCTCACTGGCCAATGTACGCTGGATGACTGCGTGTATGAAACGAATCAGTTCGGCATGTGCCTGATGCCGGCGGGCCGGGATGTGACCAATCCTGTTTCGCTGTTGGACACGCCCTATTTTGCGGAATCCCTGGATGAGCTGGCGAAGCATTTTGACGTGCTGCTGATCGACGCGCCGCCGATTGGTTCTGTGATCGATGCAGCGGAGATCGCGGCCTGCTGCGACGGCTCGATTCTGGTGATCGGGCACAAGAAAACCCGTCTGCGCGAAGTCGCCGAGTGCAAGCGCCAGATGGAGCAGTCCGGCACGCCGGTGCTTGGCTGCATCATCAACAAGGTCAGCTTCAAGGCTATCAGCGAGAAGCGGTACTACAACCGCGGCTATTACAGGAACTATCAGCGCGGCTACATGAGGTAACATCTATGAAAAACGCACCGGAGCGGCGATGCTTCGGTGCGTTTGCGTTATGAGAAGAGCCCCACGATGGGGAAGTACGCCATGGGCAGGAAGATGGCGGGCAGCATGTTGCCCACGGGGATGCGGTGCTTGTCGTACACCATGTTCAGGCCGATGCCCATGATCAGCAGTCCCCCCACGGCGCTGAGCTGCACGAGCATATCGGCGGTCAGCAGGGGCTTGATCCATGCTGCCAGGAGCGCGAACAAGCCTTGATAAACCAGCACAGCAAAGGCGGAAAGTCCTACGCCCACACCGAGGCTGGATGTGAAGAAGATGGCGAACACGCCGTCCAGGATGGACTTGGAAATGAGCGTGGAGTGGTCGCCCTGGAGGCTGCTGTTCATCGGGCCGACGATGGCCATCGCGCCCACGCAGAACACCAGCGACGCGGTCACAAATCCCTTGGCGATGCTGCCTTCGCCCGCGCTGGGCATGAAGCGCCGCTCGATCAGGCCGCCCAGATCATTCAGGCGCTTCTCGATGTCGATCCAGGCGCCGATCAGGCTGCCGATCACCATGCAGACGATCACGCAGGTGAGATCTGCGCGGACGAGCGCGCCAGCGTCATTCGTGCTGAAGGTGCTGAACAGGCCGACCAGGATGACGCAGAGCCCCTGGCCCTGCACGATGGTGTCCTTCAGACGCTCCGGGATGCCCTTGCGCAGCAGCAGGCCGACGGCAGTGCCAAGGAGGATAGCGAAGAAGTTGATGATGGTGCCGATCATGGCATACCACTTCCTTTGCGAAATGAAAGGAGCCCGTCCGCGCGTGATGCAGGGGACGAGCTCCTAAAGTGCTTTCAGCAGTGATCAGCAGACCGATTACTCAGCAACGGGGTAAACGGAAACCTGCTTCTTGTCGCGGCCCTTGCGCTCGAACTTCACGGTGCCGTCCACCAGAGCGAACAGGGTGTCGTCCTTGCCGATGACGACGTTGGTACCGGGATGGATCTTGGTGCCGCGCTGGCGGACCAGGATGTTGCCAGCCTTGGCGAACTGACCATCAGCACGCTTCGGGCCAAGGCGCTTGGATTCGCTGTCGCGGCCGTTGCGGGTAGAACCCACGCCCTTCTTATGAGCGAACAGCTGAAGATTGAACTTAATCATCTTATTATCCTCCGATTTTCAGATTGACGGTCGTTTCTCACTTGCCCTTGCGGGTGGTGAGCCGCACGTAGCGGGGGTAGTCCTGTGCGATGTTTTCGATCCCTAAATGGAACGCGCTCATGAGCAGCTGCGCATCGTGCATCTGCTGGTCGGTCATGCCCGCGGGGAGCAGAACCTCCAGGAAGCCGTCCTCGCCGCCACGTTCAATGGGGGAGAGGCCAACCAGGCGGCACAGCGCGTTGTCCGTCGTCAGTGCCAGGGCCGAAATGGCCGCGCAGACGATGTCGCTGCCCTCCTCAGCGTAACCCGAATGCCCCTTGATGGAGAAGCCGGTGATACGGGAGGAAGCGTCCAGATAGAGCGTACACCTGGTCATCAGGCGTTGATCGCGGTGATCTCCACCTTGGTGTAGGGCTGACGATGGCCCTGACGGCGGTGGTAGTTCTTCTTGGACTTGTACTTGTAGATCATGATCTTCTCGCCCTTGACCTGAGCGACGACCTTGCCCTCAACCTTGGCGCCAGCCACGGTGGGGTTGCCGACCTTGATCTCGCCATTGTTCTCGACCATCAGAACGTCGAAGGAAATGGCGGAACCGTCTTCCTGATTCACCTTGTCGATGTAGATGGTGTCACCCTCGGACACGCGGTACTGCTTGTTGCCGGCGCTGATGATAGCGTACATGCAAAAGCACCTCCTATTATTACTCGCCAGGATTTGAGGTAGTGCATGCGCACATTGTGTGACCTCTCCTGAGCGGCCAGCATTTATCATAACATACCCCGCCCCGTCTGTCAAGGGCAAAAGTGGGAAATTTGCCTGATTTCACGCACTTTTGCGGCATTTCGGAGCGGATGGCTGCAGCTTTGGCGCTGCGTGCAGGTCATGCGCCAAAGAATTGAGCCAGCTTCCCGGGCTTATTGTAGCACAGTCCCTGCCAGCCGCATTCCAGCGCAGCCTCAATGTTGGCGGGGCTGTCGTCGATGAAGAGGGTGCGGGATGGATCAAGGCCAAAGCGGGAGATCAGGCAATCGTAGATGCCCTGCTGGGGCTTGATCATGTGCTCGCGCCCGGAAACGACGTAGTCGTCAAAGAGAGCGAAGAAATCGTGTGTGGCACAGGCATGAGCGAACTCCTTGTCCGCGTAGTTCGTCAGCGCGTAAAGGCGCTTGCCATGGGCTTTGCAGGCTTTCAGGGCAGACACGCCCTCGGGCATGGCGGGCAGGTCGATCCACCTTTCCATCACCCGGCGGACGTAGGGCTCCAGCTCCGGCGCGGTCTTCGACATTGCCGCAATGACCTCCTCCAGCGTGGCGCTGCCGCGATCGCGCATGCACCAGTAGGGGGACTTGAAGATGCGGATGGTCAGCTCCGCGTGCAGGTCGGGGCGGTCCGGCACGAGCAGGTCCAGCAGCTCCTGGGCCTGCCAGGATAGCAGCACGTTGCCCACATCGAACACCACTGTGTCGATCTGCTCCCAGGGCATGGTATCAAAGCGATCGTCGATCATCAGACGCATATGAAAATTCACCTCGCTGCTATCATAACATAAAAGAACGGGCTTTTCAATCCGGTGGAAATGGTGTATAATCATTGCAAGGAGGAATGTTACATGAAACGCGTTTTTCTGACGGTTCTGGACGGCGCTGGCGTGGGTTATCTGCCTGACGCAGCGCAGTATGGCGATGTGGGCTCCTGCACCTGGGGCCACGTCGTGGACGCATGCAAGCCTCATCTGCCCAACATGGCGAAGCTTGGTATGGGGCATATCGCCGGCACGCATTATCCTGCCGACCCTGAGGCCGTGGGTGCGTTCGGCGTTTCCATGGAGGCCAGCGCGGGCAAGGATACCACCACCGGCCACTGGGAGCTGGCCGGCTGCAAGCTGGATCGGCCTTTCCCGACCTTCACCGACACCGGCTTCCCGGCGGACTTCATCGCCCGTTATGAGGCCGCCATCGGCACGAAGGTCATCGGCAACTACGCCTCCTCCGGCACGGTCATCCTGGACGAGCTGGGCGAGGAGCACATGCGCACCCGCTATCCCATCGTGTACACTTCGGCGGACAGCGTGTTCCAGATTGCCTGCCATGAGGAGATCTACTCCCGCGAGGAGCTGTACGAACTCTGCCGCATCGCCCGCGAGATGCTCACCGGCGACCTGTGCGTGGGCCGCGTGATCGCCCGCCCCTTCGTCGGCACGGGCAAGGGCGCCTTCCAGCGCACATCCGGCCGCCGCGACTTCGCTGTGCCTCCCTTCACCCGCACGCTGCTGGACGCCTGCGAGGAGGCCGGCATGGCCAGCCTGGGTGTGGGCAAGATCGAGGATATCTTTGCGGAAAAGGGTCTGACTGGCTCCAACCATGCCAGCGGCAACCCCGCCTGCATTGATGCGTGGATGGACTACATGCGCCAGCCCTTCGAGGGCCTGTGCTTCACGAACCTCGTGGACACCGACTCCCTCTACGGCCACCGCAACGACGTGCCGGGCTTTGCCAGGGCCCTCGAATACTTCGACCAGAAGCTGCCGGAGATTCAGGCGCTGATGACGGAGGAGGATCTGCTCATCATCACCGCCGACCACGGCTGCGACCCGACCTTCCCCGGTACTGACCATACCCGCGAGCATATCCCGCTGATGGTGTGGCACAAGGGCATGACGAAGCTTGTTGACCTGGGCACCCGCACCACTTATGCGGACGTGGCAGCGACCTGCGCCGAGTGGCTGGGTATGCCGGATCGCTTTGGCGCAACGTCCTTCGCGGACAAGCTATAAAGGGGGAGTCCCATGAGGTTCTGGCCCTTTGGCAGGACGAAGACGGATGCTGCGTATGCGGAGCCGCCTGTTCCCATCCACCTGAGGCCCTTCCTGGACACGGAGCCGTACCGCGACGGACAGACGCAGGTGACCGGCACTGTCCGCTGCAAATGCGGCTGCAGGAGCTTTTCTGCTTGCCGCAACAGGGATGACGACAACCGTTTCCATGTGATTTGCCAGCAATGCTCTGCTGACATCCTGCTCTTTGACATGCATCAGCATGGCTGGGACACAGTCGTGTGGCCTGAGAAGGTGGAAGACAGCGGAACGGGCGAAATAACAGAGCACTGTCGAAAGTGCGGAGCAGATGCCTTCGGCGTGAATGTCTGGATTGAGCATGCAAGCGCCGAGGAGTTCGTCTCGTGCATAG
>JBGVOA010000124.1:0-9473 GCA_045126095.1 Christensenellales bacterium
CCAGTGTAGTCAACGTGATAGCCGTCTTTGCTAAATGTGTGCCCAATATATAGTTCGTAATCTCTGCCAATCTCCCACTTGGTTTTCTTATGCGATGCTACATATCGATCAAGAGCAAGCTGATGGCGCTGCGCATCAGACAAGGCTTTCCACTCCTGAGCAGAAACATAATCCATTATCGCGCTATCGTAACCAACAACATCCTTGACAGGATCGGCCATACGTTTTATATCTGATATCGACATATCAATCATATCAGACACCCAGGGGAACAAAGATTCAAGAACAGACATTCGATACATGTACAAGCGATAAAGCTTCTCTGATTCCCGCTTGGCGCGAGAAATCTCTTTCACCTTTTCTGATGCCATTATTGCCGGATGATCCTTTGCCCTGAGTTCTTCAGCTATAACCATATCATAAGCTCGAACGCAATCAGCAATCACGCTGGCGGCGTGTGGAGCCTTCTTCATAGCATCATCCACAAGCGAAGCAACAACGGCTTTTTCATCAGAAACATATTGTTCAATCCGCTTTACCCGATCAATCTCTTCTTGCAAAGCAGAACGCTCGCGCTCAATTCTCTCTTCAGAATCCTTGCGATATCGATCAATACGCTGCGTAGACAAAACTTCCTGATGTCGCAATTCTTGTTGCTTTTTATCAAATTCTTGCCGCTTTCTATCAATGCTAGCATTCTCTCTTTTGAGTTTATCAAACTCATTAGACAGATCATTGCGAGCTCTCTCGTATCCTTCTGTGTAGCCGCGTTTCTTAACCCTGTCATACAAACCACGGAAAAAGAGGATTGCAAAGATGATCAAAAACGGTACACCTACGTATATACCAATAATACATAATAGGACCTCGATAACAACACCCCCAGTCCGTACTCAATGAATGTTATACTTCACAATAGCACTTGAAAGAGCGAACGAACAAGAGAACACAAGAAAAGGAGCCGATTTATCTATCGGACCTCAGTTCATCCTCCCCGTCGCAGGAAAATTCGTCACGCCCTTCGCCATTTCCTTGACAATCCGCGCAAAATCGGCTATCCTATATATTGGCCTGTTATGGGCTGTCATCTGGTTATCAACACAACGTACACATACAAGGAGGCAACTTCCCATGGAGAATAAGAAGCCTGTTGTCCTCGTCGTCATGGACGGCGTGGGCGAAACCCCCGAAACCCTCGGCAACATGGTCATGTCCGCCACCACCCCCACCCTGGACGAGCTGAAGGCCACCTGCCCCTGGCAGGTCATCAAGGCCCACGGCGCTGCCGTCGGTCTGCCCTCTGATGACGACATGGGCAACTCCGAGGTTGGCCACAATGCGCTGGGCTGCGGCCAGGTGTACTCCCAGGGCGCCAAGCTGGTCAATGAGTCCATCGAGTCCGGCAAGATCTATGCGTCCGAAACTTGGCAGGAGCTGGTCGGCCAGGTGAAGGCCAACACCTCTACCCTGCACTTCATCGGCCTGCTGTCCGACGGCAACGTGCACTCCAACATCTCCCACCTGATCGCCATGCTCAAGCAGGCCAAGGCCGAGGGCATCAAGCGT
The DNA here is from genome assembly GCA_045126095.1 of Christensenellales bacterium. Lineage (GTDB taxonomy): Bacteria > Bacillota > Clostridia > Christensenellales > Aristaeellaceae > UBA11524. The sequence goes on from JBGVOA010000124.1 coordinate 1,567, forward strand.
GTCCGCTGCCATATCCTGCTGGATGGCCGCGATGTGCCCGCCACCTCCGCTCCCGAATATGTGAAGCAGCTGGAGGACGTGCTGGCTGAGCTGAATGACGCCACCTTCGATGGCTGCATCGCTTCCGGCGGCGGCCGCATGAAGGTCACCATGGACCGTTACCAGGCCAACTGGGCGATGGTCGAGGCCGGCTGGAATGTGCATGTGCACGGCCAGGGCCGTCAGTTCGCCACCGCGCTGGAGGCCATCGAGACCTACCGCGCCGAGACCGGTGCGCTGGATCAGGATCTGCCCGCCTTCGTCATCGCCAAGAACGGCGAGCCCGTGGGCAAGATGGCTGACGGCGACAGCGTCATCCTGTACAACTTCCGCGGCGACCGCGCCCAGGAAATCTCCATGGCCTTCGACGGCGACGTGTCCTTCGACAAGTTCGACCGCGGCGTGGTGCCCCAGGTCAAGTACGCCGGCATGCTGCAGTACGACGGCGACCTGAACATCCCCAACAAGTTCCTGGTCAATCCTCCGGAGATCAAGGACACCCTGACTGAGCTGCTGGTCAAGGCCGGCGTGAACGAGTACGCCTGCTCCGAAACCCAGAAGTACGGCCACGTGACCTACTTCTGGAACGGCAACCGCAGCGAAAAGTTCTCCGAGGAGCTGGAGACCTGGGAGGAAGTGCCCTCCGACGTGCGCTCCTTCGACGAGTGCCCCTGGATGAAGGCCACCGAGGTCACCGACCTGGTGCTGGCCGCCATGGAAACCGGCAAGTACGGCTTCATCCGCTGCAACTTCCCCAACGGCGACATGGTGGGTCACACCGGCAACTGCCTGGCCACCGAGATCGCCGTGGAGACCGTCGACCTGTGCCTGGCCCGCATCAAGAAGGCCGTTGACGCTGCCGGCGCGATCCTGTGCGTGACCGCTGACCACGGCAATGCCGACCAGATGCTGGAGAAGAACAAGAAGGGCGGCGTTGCGCCCCGTACCGCGCACAGCCTGAATCCCGTTCCCTTCATCGTGTACGATCCCGCCGAGCGTCACGAGCTGAAGGAAGGCAACACCTTCGGTCTGGCCAACGTGGCTCCCACCATCGTGGACCTGATGGGCCTGGAGCCCTTCGCCAGCTGGGAAGAGTCCATGCTGAAGAAGTAATCCCATAACATACCTTAAGGGTCGGAGTGTGCCTCGCGCTGCTTCGACCCTTTCCCATAACGCACCCTTTTCAGGAGATCTCACATGAAGACCCTGTATTTCATCAGCGGCCCGATGGGCGTGGGAAAGACCGCCGTCAGCCGCGAGCTGCTGCGCATGCTTCCCCGCTGCGCCTTTCTTGATGGCGACTGGTGCTGGACGATGCAGCCCTTCATCGTCACCGACGAAACAAAGGCCATGGTAACGGACAACATTGCCCACATCCTTGGAAGTTTCCTGCGCTGCAGCGAGTTCGACCAGGTCGTATTCTGCTGGGTCATGCACCAGCAGGAGATCATTGACGGCCTGCTGGCACGCCTTCCAATGGACGGGGTACGTTTTGTGAACATCTCACTGACATGCACACAAGAAACGCTGGCCTCGCGCATCGAACAGGACGTCATCGCGGGACTGCGGGACAAATCTGCCATCCAGCGTTCTCTGTCCTATCTCCCACTTTACGAATCTGTGGACAGCATCAAGCTCGACACCACGGAACTCTCCCCCGCTGAAGCCGCCGAACAAATCATTCGCACAGGTGATTCCTTATGAGCACCCGCAAAAACACCCTCTACAACATGGCCTACCGCCTGTTTTCGATGCTCCTGCCCCTGGTCACCGCGCCCTATCTTTCCCGCGTGGTGGGCACGGAGGGCGTGGGCCTCTACGGCTATGCCTGGGCCATCAGCTACACCTTTGGCCTGATCGGCCTGCTGGGGCTGGAGAACTACGGCCCCCGCGCCATCGCCCAGTCCCGTGACGACCGCGCCGCCCTCGACCGCACCTTCTCCTCCATCTGGCAGATGCAGCTGCTGGTGGCTGGCGTGACCCTCCTGGTCTGGTGCGGCTATGTGGCCTTCATCGCCAGCGCGGAGAAGTCCCTCGCCCTGGCCTTCACGCTGGCCAGCGTCTCCTGCCTGGTCAATGTGGACTGGTGCCTGATGGGCCTTGACCAGTTCCGGCCCATCGCCCTGCGCAACACCCTGGCCAAGCTCCTGGCAGCGGCGGCGGTGTTCATCTTCGTCAAGGGCCCGGAGGATCTGTGGATCTACGCCCTGGCGTGGTCGCTGTCGACCCTCCTGGGCTGCACGAGCTGCTTCCTCTCCCTGCGCGGTCAGGTGACCTTCACCCCCGTGCCGTGGAAGGAAGCGCTGCGGCACCTCAAGCCCTGTGCCATCCTCAGCATCTCCGTCATCGCCGTCAGCGTCTACCGGCAGATGGACAAGGTGATGATCGGCGCGCTCTCCGACATGCACCAAACGGGCCTGTACGAGAACGCCGAAAAGATCATCCTCTGCCTGGCGGGCTTCATCGCCGCCATCGGCACGGTGATGCTGCCCAAGGTCAGCCGCATGACCGCCAAGGGCCTGATGGACGATGTGAAGAAGCACATCGACGCCTCCATGGAGCTGGTGATGTGCATGGTCTGCGCCCTCGGCTTCGGCCTGGCCAGCGTTGCGCCGGAGTTCGCCGTCCTGTTCTACGGCGAGGCCTTCGCCGATTCCGGCCTGCTGATGATCCTGCTGTCCTTTACGCTCCTGACCATCGGCTTTGCCAACGTCATCCGCACCCAATGGGTGCTGCCGCAGAAGCGCGACCACATCTTCATCAAATCCGTGCTGACGGGCGCTGCGGTGAACGTGGTGCTCAATGCCGTGCTGATCCCCTCCTTCGGCGCGATGGGCGCGGTGATCGCCACCATGGCGGCTGAACTGGCGGTGCCGGTGGTGCAGTTCGTCATCCTGCGCAAGGAGCTGCCCTTCGGCCGGTATATGAAGTATGTGCTGACTTACAGCGTCATCGGCTTCATCATGTACCTGGGCGTGCGCGGCACTGTCTGGGCTGACCTGGACGGCTGGCAGATGCTGGGGCTGCGGGTCGTGCTGGGTGCAGCGGTCTACTGCACGCTCTGCGCCATGCTCTGGATGTGGACGGGCAACCGCCGCATCCTTTCCGTGCTGCGGCGCAACTCGTCAAAATCCGCCTGATATTGCGCACCAAATCGTGCATGCTACTCCCAGAAACGTTCCGGCCACAAGCCGCAACCATCATCCGGGAGGGATTGCACGATGAAGAAAGCCTTGTCCTTGCTCGCTGTCCTCTGCCTTGCGCTGAGCGCCACAGCCTGCGTCCACCGCAGCAACGAGTATCTCTACGAAAGGGCCCAGCTCTACCTGGGCGCAGACGACTACGAAACCGCCATCAACCTCTTCGGCCAGCTGGGCGAATACCGCGATTCGGCGGACTACGCCCTGTACGCCGCCGCGCTGCAGGCGCTCTCGGAGAGCGACCTCACACTGGCCCGGCGGAGCCTGGAGGCCATCACCCCCTTCAAGAGCAGCGAGCGCTACCTGACGATCATCTCCGCCCTGGAGCTGGAGGCCGCAGGCAGCCTGGAGGCCGCTCTGGCCCTCTACGAGCAGCTGGGCGCCTTCCACGATGCGCATAAGTCCGCCGAAACCCTGCGCACCGCCATCCCCGAAAAGGCCATGAGCGAGGGCCGCGCACTGATGTCCCGGGGCGAGTACGAGGCCGCCCGCGAGCTGTTCCTGAGCCTGGATGGCTACGGCCAGAGCGCGGCCCTGGCGCAAAACTGCGCCGCCGCCCTCAACCGCGCCGCCTACACCGAGGCGGACAAGCTCTGCGAGGGCGGCGACCACCTCTCCGCCATGCAGGCCTTCCTGGCCCTGGGCGATGTGCTGGACGCGCCCGACCGCGCCGCCCAGTGCCGCGCGGCGCTGGCGAAGCAGCTGACGGAGCAGTCCGCCGCCGCCACCCTGGCAACCGCCGGGGAGATCATCGCTGCCTGCCAGGCCATCGGGGACGAGGAGGCTGTCCGCATGGCCGCCGCCCTGACGGAGCGCTTCGGCGTGAACATGCAGCTGCTGGAGTGCGCCGCCGTTCAGCCCTACGTCCTCCTGGGGGAATACCCCACGGGCGAAAGCGGCCTGGAGGAGGCGCTGCTGTGGCGGGTGATCGCCGTGCAGGGCGCGCAGGCCACGCTGCTGTGCGAGTCCGTCATCGATGCGTCCCCCGTTGCCACACCGACCGACCTGCGCTTCACACAGGCGGAGCAGTCCGCTGTGTCCGCCGTGACCCTGCCCTCCGCCGCCGACCTGGCCCGCCTCAGCGACCTCGGCAGCGCCGCCACGCCCTATGCCCTGGCCCAGGGCGTTGCCCAGCAGGGCGGCCAGGCACTCTACTGGCTGCGCGACAGCCTGGAGGGCGGCATGCATCCCGTTGCTTCCGGCAGCGGCCTGACCCTGCCCGCCGATGCGCTCATCCCGGGCGTGCGTCCGCTGCTGACGCTTTCCCTGGAGGATTACATCTTCACCGCGGGCGACGGCACCCGCGAGAACCCCTTCCGCTGAATCCGACAACGCACCTGAGAGGAGAAATACCATGCATCACCAACGCATTCAGCTCCCCTGCTGCCCCATGGACGCGTACGTCCCTACGCTGAAAACCGCCCCCGGCGTGAAGCGCCCCAGCGTCGTCATCTGCCCCGGCGGCGGCTATGAGCATCTCTCCGACCGCGAAGCCGAGCCCATCGCGCTGGTCTTTGCCTCGATGGGCTTCAACGCCTTCATCGTCTGGTACCGCATCGCGCCCCACCGCCATCCCGGCCCCGTGCAGGACGTGGCAGCGGCCGTTGCCTGGGTGCGCGCCCATGCGGAGGACTTCTGCGCCGCACCTGACGCCATTGCTGTCATGGGCTTCTCCGCCGGCGGTCACGCTGCGGGCAGTCTGGGCGTGCGCTGGCACGACGAAGCCCTCATGGCCGACTGCGGCCTGACCTGCGAAGCCGTCCGCCCCAATGCGATGGTGCTGTGCTACCCTGTCATCAACGGCGGTGAGTTCGCGCACCGGGGCAGCTTCGTCAACCTGACGGGCACGGAGGACATTTCCGCCCATGAGGCCCACTCCCTGGAAACCCTCGTGACCGACCAGGCCCCGCCGACCTTCCTCTGGCACACCTTTGACGACGGCGCGGTGCCGGTAGAGAACACCCTCATGATGGCCTCCGCCCTGCGCAAGCACGGCGTGATGACCGAGGTACACATCTTCCCCTACGGCGGCCACGGCCTGGCCCTGGCCAACCCGCTGACCAGCCTCAGCCCCGGCCAGAACCTGCCCGAGTGCGCCGAATGGGTGAACATGGCCGCCCGCTTCCTGCGCACGATGCTGCCCGTGTGATCGACCGCAAAATGAACGACCAGAACGCATTGCCGCGCTCTGGTCGTTTTGCTTGCCGGATTCCCTTACGTCATCAGACAATCGTACCGGGCCAGCAGCACCAGTTCCCGGCGTGCCGCCTCCCAGTCATGGTGCGCATCCCGGAGCGTCACCGACCTCAGGGGCAGCGACGCCAGGATACGTTCCTCCCGCCTCTGCCGCTCCTCCAGGCAGGCGACATACCCGTCGAAGCCCTCCGCGCCGATGGATTTTCCGTATGCGCCTTCGACGTGGTACGGGATGACAGCCTCCAGCCAGCCGGGGCGCTCCTGCGCTGTTTCACGCACGCGATCCGCGATATCGCTGACATGCAGGCGGATCACCACCGGCTCCATCGGCGCGATGATCTCCGCGATGTCGCGGATGTGGGCGGCGGACTGCTCCTCCGGCATGCCGAAGCGCATCATCGTTTCGCACATCGGGTTCTGCAGCAGCACGCAGTTGAAGACGTATGCCGTGTCCGGTTCAGCCTCGCAGACGAACTGCCGCCACTTGTCCAGCATCAGCGGGGCCTCCGTTTCCCAAGGGAGGCCATCGTAGATCTTGTACCGCAACAGGTCGGGTAGATGCTCCGACGGAACGGTATTCAGCGGAATGACCCGCCCGTCCACCAAAGCATGGAACTCGTAGTCCGCCGGATGATCGCCGGTTCCCTCGTCAATGCAGCGCACCTGCCTCCCCCGTGCAGCCAGCACATCCGCGACGAACCGAGCCGTGCTGCTCTTGCCGGAGCAAGGCAGGCCCTCGACGATATACAGCCGGTTCACGCGCCACCTCCCAGGTCGATCACGCGGGTGCAGACCCGCTCCAGAAACACCGCATCGTGCTCCACCAGCAGGAGCGTCGGCGCATACTCTGTCAGCAGGCCCTCCAGCTGCACGCGGGAGAGCACGTCAATGTAGTTCATCGGCTCGTCCCAGACGTACAGGTGCGCGGGGATGCACAGGCTCCGGGCCAGCAGGAGCTTCTTCTTCTGGCCCTGGCTCATGTGGTGGATGGGGCGCTCGAAGAGGTCGCGGGTGAAGTCCATGTTGCGCAGGATCGCCTTGAAAAGCGTCTCGTCCACACCTGCGTCGGCGATGAAGTCCGCCACAGAGCCATGCAGGTCGTCGGTCTGCTGGGGGACATAGGAGATGACGAGGTTCGGCGCGATGCTGATCTGCCCCGTGAGGCTCCCGCCCACGCCCGCCAGCGCCTTCAATATGCTGGACTTGCCGCAGCCGTTGGGCCCGGCCAGAGCGATGCGCTCTCCCCTGCGGAGGGTGAAGGTGATTCCCTCGCAGACGGTGCGGCCATCATAGGCCACGCAGCCATCCGTCACGGAGATCAGCACGTCCTTGGGGTGCTGGAGGACGGTCAGCTTCAGCTCGCCGACCTTTTCGACATTGTGGAGCAGGCTACGCTTCTCCTCGATGGCGCGCTCCCGGCGGCGCAGCGTGGACATCGACTTCTTCATCATCGCAGCCGCCTGTGCACCCACCGCACCACGGTCGTAGGTGTGGCCGCCGATCTTGGTGGCCTCGACGCGGTTGCTCCATTCCGCCGTGCGCCGGGCGGATTCCTCCAGGTGGCGGATGTCCCGGCGGAGCACCTCGTTGCGGCCCTGCTCGTACTCATTTTGCTGATTCAGGCGGGACTCCCAGGCGTCGTAGCTGCCCTGCATCACCCACACGTCCGAGCGGTTCAGGCTCAGCACATGGTCGATGCAGCGGTTGAGGAAGGCGCGGTCGTGGCTGACGAGGAGGAAGCCATCTTTGCGGCGCAGGTAGTCCGCCACCAGCTCGCGGCCGTGGGCGTCGAGGTGGTTCGTCGGCTCGTCGATGAGGGGGTAGGCATCCTCCCGGGCGAAGAGGGCCGCCAGCAGCGCCTTGGTCTGCTCGCCCTTGGAGAGGGTGGAAAAGGGGCGGTCGAGGACGGAATCGTCCACGTCCAGCTGGTTCAGTTCGCACACCAGTTGCCACTCCTGTGCATCAGGGGCGGCGGAGAGCATCACCTCGCGGGTGTTGGCGGACGCGTCCTCCACCGGATAGGGGAAATACACCGGCGTAAGGGGCATGTCGATGCGGCCCTGGGGCTTCATTTCGCCCATCAGCAGCCGCAGCAGGGTCGTCTTGCCCTTGCCGTTGCGGCCGATGAGGCCCAGTCGCCAGGATGTGTCGAAATTGAAGGAAACATGCTCGAACACGGGCGTGTAGGAGCCGTCATAGGTGAAGGAAAGGTCACGGATGGACACTTGCATATGGTTTTCGCCTCCTGTTGATGGTTCGCAGGCAATCCGGAGGGCGGGAGGGGCAAGCCCCTCCCCTACAGGCCGGAATCGGCCTGCATCGGGAATGGGAGACGGCAGCGATTCGGTTTTTGGCACACAAAAAGGAGACCCCGACGCGAATATGGGTGTGACTGCCGCAGCAAACAAGCCGTCACGAAAACGGCGTTTACCTCCCTGTTGGGGTTGTGTGGCAGCTTACATCCGCATATCC
>JBGVOA010000125.1:0-5868 GCA_045126095.1 Christensenellales bacterium
TTCCAGCAGGATTCCGGGGTCGCGCTGTAATGCACGATGGCGCCGTGGGCCGCATAGCCCCTAATGGGAGAGAAGCTGGGGCCGACATAGTTCTCCTGCTCGCAGCGCAGCTCCTCCAGCTTTTCCGCCACGGAGATCTCGTCCATGTCCACCTTGCCCACGTTCTTCTTCAGCCAGTGCATGAACTTCGTCACCGCCACGCCGTCCTTGACGTGGGCGATGCGAAAGTTCTCCACCTCGCGGTCGTTCTTCATGGCCTTGGGGAGCGTCGTGGGGTCCGCCTTGTCGATCACCTTCACGCCGGCAGGCACGCAGCTTTCCACCTTTCTGTTGACCACGTTCACGTTCATCATCAGCTGCGTTCCGGCAGGCAGGGCGGCCACATAATCGTAGACCTCGCCATAGGGGCGGATGGTCACGCCATCGTTGCGCAGGTTGGCCGCGATCTCCTCGCTCAGCACGGCGGGATTGATAAACAGCACCGCCTCATCCGCCGTCACCGCCGCAAAGGACAGCACCACCGGCGTGCAGGCCACGTCGCCGCCGCGCAGGTTCATCAGCCAGCACACGTCCATGAGGGACGCGATGACCACCGCATCCGCGCCGTCCTTGGCCAGGGCCGCGCGCACGTCCATGATCTTCTCTGCGCGGCTCTTGCCCACCAGCTCGGCGGACAGCTCCATCACGGGCTCCGCGCTCAGCGCCGGACGATCCGTCCAGATCTCGCCCACCAGATCGTTTTCGCACGCGACCTTGGCGCCGCACTTCTCCGCGATGGCACGCAGGCGCTCCGCCAGGCGGGTGCTGACCACGCGGCCGTCAAAGCCGAAGGTCATGCCGGGCTTCAGGTGCTTTTCGAGGTACTCGGTGATGGTGGGCACGCCGGGCTCACCCATCTTCTGCAGGTCGATGCCGCTGCCAGCCAGCTGCTGCGCCGCCTGCAGGAAGTAGCGGCCGTCGGCCCACTGGCCAGCCCAGTCGTGGCCCACCAGCAGCGTGCCGGCGCTGCCCGTAAAGCCGCTCACCCAGCTGCGGCACTTGAAGTGGCTGCCCACATATTCAGAACCGTGGAAATCGTCCGTGGGCACCATGTAGTAATCCACGCCGTGGGCGGACATCGTCTGCCGCAGGGCGACCAACTGCTCTCGCATATTCATTCCTTCCTTTCGGGGGGGAGATTTCTCTTGCCAGTATATCATCATTTTCCCGTTTTCGCAAGGACGGCTTGCACGGCGGACTGTACATCCGTTGTATCTCTGTATACAATCGGTTGACATTCCGCCAAAGCCGTTGTACAATGCCGCTATCCCCACCTGACCGACTGGAGGCCGCACCATGAGCGAGAAACCGCGCACCATCGAGGGCAGCATCGCCCGTTTGACCGATACCCTGCTGACCGATTACAGCCAGGGCCGCCACATCGACCGCATCGAGCCCTTTTCCCAGCCCGACCGGGACGTGATCATCGGCGTGCTGAACAAGCTGAAGCGGCTGCTCTTTCCCGGCTATTTCCGCGACCCCAGCTACCGGGTCTACTCCATGCAGCACAGCCTCTGCGCGCTGATGGAGGACGTGGCCTACCACCTGGGCCAGCAGATCGCCATCGCCCTGCGCATGGGCGAAACGGTGGACGCCTCCCGTGCCCAGGAGCTGGACGCCGAGGCCCAGGAGCTGACGGTGCAGTTTCTGGAGCGTCTGCCGGAGGTCCGAGCCCTGCTGGAAACCGACCTGGAGGCCGCCTTCGAGGGCGACCCCGCCGCCACCAGCCGGGACGAGATCATCATCGCCTACCCCGGATTGCAAGCCATCATGGTCAACCGCATCGCCCATGTGCTCTTTGAGCTGCATGTGCCGCTGATCCCCCGTATCATGACCGAGTACGCCCACAGCCGCACCGGCATCGACATCCACCCCGGCGCGACCATCGGCCGCTACTTCTTCATCGACCACGGCACGGGCATCGTTGTGGGCGAAACCACCGTCATCGGCGACTTTGTGAAGATTTACCAAGGCGTGACCCTGGGCGCCCTGTCCACCCGCGGCGGCCAGAGCCTGCGCGGCAAGCGCCGCCACCCTACCATCGAGGATCGCGTCACGATCTATTCCGGCGCGTCCGTCCTGGGCGGCGACACAGTCATCGGCCACGATGCGGTCATCGGCGGCAACGCCTTCATCACCAGCTCCATCGCCCCGGGGGCCCGCGTCTCCGTCAAGAGCCAGGAGCTGGACATCCGCCCCGGAAAGAGCAGCTGGTAATCCCCTCCCCTACAGCCGGATGCGTCCTCCGGGCAGAAAAATAACCGCCGTTTTTCCTTGCATATCATGTTGTTTGATGGTATGATAGGGAAGGTCGGCGGTTTTCTACTGCCAATGTTCAACCAAGGAGACTAATTCATGGAACGCTTTGAGAATCTCGTGCTGGACGAGGAGCGCGCGCTCTATGGCCTGCAGGATGCGCAGGTTGTCCGCTGCACGTTTGAAGGCCCGGCGGACGGCGAATCCGCGCTGAAGGAGTGCCGCAATGTCCACCTGGACGACTGTGACCTGCGTCTGCGCTACCCCCTCTGGCACGTCAGCGGAGGTAGCCTCAAAAATTGCCGCATGACCGAGACCTGCCGCGCCGCCCTCTGGTACGATGACAACCTGACCATCGACGGGTGCGAAATGAACGGCATCAAGGCCCTGCGTGAGTGCCACGACGTCACCATCACCGGCGGCAGCGCCAAGTCCACCGAGTTCGGCTGGATGTGCCGCGACCTGACCGTCCGCGATTTCACCCTCACCAGCGAGTACCCCTTCCTCCACACGGAGGATTCCGTCTTCGAGGGCTTCACCCTGCACGGCAAGTACTCCTTCCAGTACACGAAGAACCTGACCTTCCGCAACTGCGTGCTGGACACGAAGGACGCCTTCTGGCATGCAGAAAACATCACTGTGTACGACAGCGTGGTCAAGGGCGAATACCTGGCCTGGTACTCCACGGGCCTGCGCCTGGTGCGCTGCCGCATCATCGGCACCCAGCCCCTGTGCTACTGCAAGGGCCTCGTGCTGGAGGACTGCACGATGGAGGCCTGCGACCTGAGCTTCGAAAACAGCGAAGTGCAGGCCACGGTGAACGGCGAAATCACCAGCGTGAAGAACCCCGTTTCCGGCGCGATCACGGCGGACAAAATCGGCGAAGTCATCATTGACGAGCACAAGTGGCCCGGCGAGTGCCCCATCACCATCCGCAAATAATCCACAGGCTGCCCACAGCGGGCGGCCTTTTTTCGTCCATCCTGCCCTGCCTTGACAACCCGCGCCGTCCGATGGTATAATGATTTTGCGCCACGGGGACGGCACCCATCACAAAAAACGGCGGACGCACACCACGCAAGGGGGATGACACCCATCGAAAAAAACATCATTGTCGTGGACGAAAACGGAAACGAACTGCACCGCACCTATGCCAAACGGGCAAAGGGGCTTGTCAAGAAAGGCCGGGCGCACTTCGTTCACGAGGACACGATCTGCCTGACCGATCCGTCCGGCCTCCACGAGGAGGAACAAAGCATGAATACCGACCTGACCATCCGCGAGATCTTCACCCAGATGACCCAGCTGCAGCAGCAGCTCGCCAGCAATGAGATGTCCATGGATCATCTGCGCCATAGTCTGGACAGCGCGCTGTGCTACGAAGTCGACGAAATCGCAGAGATCGTGGAGAACGTTTGCAGCGTCTTCACCAGCCGCGAACGCACACTACAGAATCTCCTGCGCATGTACGAGCAGATGTACGCTGACCTGAACAAAGAATAACCCCCAGGGCCGTCCGGATCATCCGGGCGGCCTTTTTGCATGCAGAAAGAGGGCTCCGCTTGCACGGAGCCCTCCCGGGGATTCACTTGTCAGCGCAGTTGGCGCGTCAGCTTAATCGCCGATGGCCGCCTGCTCCTGCTGCAGCTGCCACTTGGTGGCCGCCTCCTGCAGGCTCCACTCCAGGCAGTCCGCGTAGCCGTACGCGTTGCACTGGGTGGTCATGTTGCGGATGTGCATGTTGAACTCGCCGTCAGCCTTGGCGTAAATGGCGCGCCAGCTGTTGGTGGTAATGGCGTTCGCACACTGATCCCACTTGACCTTCAGCTCGTCGGACTTGGAGGCCTCGGAGTAGGGCAGGTCGGGCATCACGGTGTAACGGCCGATTCCCTCGAAGTACTGGTCAACCAGGGTCACGCCGGACCACTCGCGCCAATCCTCCTGGATCGGGTAGGACACAGCCGTCTGCACGGACACCCAGGTGTCCTTGTTGAAGGTCTCGCCCAGCGCGCCGTCGGGATTCACCATGTCGCGGTTCAGGGTCACGTTGTTGATCTGCAGGCAGCCGTCGTTGAAGGTACCGGCCAGCGTGTAGGTCTCGCCCGTGTAGGGAGAGGTCCACTCAACGCCGTTCATGTCGTACTTGGAGTCAACGCTGGTCAGCAGACCCAGCTCGGTGAAGTACATGCCGCCGTCGGAGTCATAGTCCCAGGTCAGACCGCGGGGGCCATACCACATGGTCATGGAGCCTTCGGGCGTGGCCAGGAAGTCCAGAATCTGCATGCACAGCTCGGGATAGCGGGTGTACGCGCCAACGGACCAGATGCGGTTGCCGCCCAGGGAGGACATGCCGTACACGATGGGGTTCGCCTCGTCCGGCACGCGGGAGTACATCATCTTGCCCGCCTCCAGGTGCGCGGTGGTGTTGAAGGCCGCGGAGGAAGCATAGTTGAAGATGCCCCAGAACACGCCGCCGTTCTTCACCTTCGTGCCCATCTCGTCATAGGTCTGGGTCATGGAGTTGGGATCCAGCAGGCCCTCGCGGTACATACGGTTGAAGAACCGCAGCATCTCAATGTAGGGGCCGTTGGGAGCCAGCGCATCATAGAACTCGCCATTGGTGGGGTTGTACAGACCGAAGCCCAGCTCGTCATAGCCGTAGTACGCGGTGGCCAGCGCCTTGACGTACATGACCATGTTCCCGTCCCAGTCAGGCCACAGGGACGCGCCGTAGGTCTCGTTGCCCAGTTCGTCCGTGGGGCAGATCTCCTTCATCTGCTTCAGAACCACGATCAGGTCGTCCAGGTTCTTGATCTCCGGGTAGCCCAGCTGAGAGTACAGATCCCAGCGCAGATCCCAGGAGTACATGAAGGACTGGTGTGCACCTTCCTGCAGAGCCACGCCGAAGCCGAAGCCGTACAGGTTGTCGTTGTTTTCGGACACGATGCGGTTGGTGGCCAGCGCATCGCCGTAGTTCTCGTTGATGTAGGGGGCATACTCAGCCACGATGGGCTCAGACTTGCCGTGAGCGGGCGTATCCCAGTTCAGCAGCATGCCCTTCTGCACAGCCTGCTTGTAGTCCTCGCCGTTGGAGCCCCAGATGACCAGGTCGCCCAGGTTGCCCTCCGCCATGCGGGTCTCATAGGTGCCGTCAGAGTCGGGAATGATGACCACCTCAACGTTGAACAGATCCTTGAGCAGCGTGGCGCTCCAGCCAGTCTGCAGGCCATTGTAGTTGGCCAGCTGGCTGTAGACCTCCAGGCGGATCGGCTCGCCATCCAGGGGGTACTTGTCGTACAGATCGCTGGTGACCTCGTAGTACGGAACGTCGTGATCCGCCAGAGCAGACACGGTGCCCAGCACCATCAGCAGCGCCAGCACAAGGGACAGAAGCTTCTTCATGGGGCAGGTCTCCTTTCCTATTTTAATGGCCGAACGACCATTAGGATCACATTTCTCCCTTCCCCACCGGGGAAGGTGTCAGCCGCCAGGCTGACGGATAGGGCCCTCCTTCTCCGTCAGGAGAAGGCAAAAAGGGTGGGCGGTGCAGCGCGCAGCGCCGGCCGCGGGGTG
>JBGVOA010000126.1:0-3102 GCA_045126095.1 Christensenellales bacterium
ATCGGCATGGAGTGGTTCTACCGCTTCCTCATGGAGCCCCGCCGCCTGTTCAAGCGCTATTTCATTGACGATATGCATTTGTTCCGGCTGATTTTCAAGTACCGCCACCAGCGGGCGGGCAAGACGGAGGTGAGCGCATGAAGATCGCCATCGTATGCACGATGCTCAACGGCTTCGGCCGCAAGGGCTTCTACAACTCCCAGGAGGTCGGGCTCGGCCGCGCCATCGCCGCCCAGGGCCACACGGTCGTGATCTATAAGGGCGTGCGGATGGAGGAAACCGCCGAGACCCTCTCCATGGGTACGGGCGTGACGATCCGCTACATCCCCATGCGTCGCTTCGGCCCCCACGGCTACCTCAAAACGTCCCTGATCGACCGGGACACCGAGGCGATGCTCTGCTTCGCCGATCAGCAGCAATTCATCCCCCACATCGAGAAATTCTGCCGGAAGAACGGCATCGTCTTCGTGCCCTACGTCGGCACCGCCCACAGCCTGCACAGCGGCCTGCGCGCGAAGGTGATGAACTTCCTCTTCGCCTGCGGAACGCTCCGCCTGTACCACCGTCTGCCGGTGCTGGCAAAGACCACCGCCGCCAGGGACGAGCTGCTCTCCCTGGGGGCCAAGGACGTGACGGTCGCCAACGTGGGCCTGGACGCGACGGAGCTGCACCACGATTTCGCCTCCGCCGACCGCGCGGAGCTGAAGGCGAAGTACGGCTTCCAGCCGGAGGACGTGGTGATCTGCAACGTCTCCCGCCTCGACCCGGAGAAGCGCCCGCTGGATCTGGTCACCATCCTCGACCACATCAGGGACGCGGGGCCCTACAAGCTGCTCATCGTCGGCGAGGGCGCGATGCGCCAGCAGCTGGACGAGCACATCGCCAGCCTCGGGTTGCAGGATCGCGTGAAGCTTCTCCCCCGCGTGCCCTACGCGCAGATGTGGGAGATCTACACGCTCTCGGACTACTACCTCAACCTCAACCGGGGCGAGATCTTCGGCATGGCCGTGATGGAAGCGGTGTACTACTGCTGCTCCGTCGCAGCCAGCAACGCCCTGGGCCCCCGCACGACCCTCGCGGGCATGCGCGGCCACACCCTCTGCCAGGAGGACAGCGAGATCGAAGCCTGGCTGACCGGCCCCTACCCCACCGACGAGGCGCTGCAGGAGAGCAGCGCAAAGATGGTGCGCGACTTCTCCTGGAACCGCTGCGCCAAGGCCTGCCTGGACACGGTGGCCCGGCAAAAAGCCTGATGCAACACAAAACGCGCCCGACCGGTCAATCGCCAGTCGGGCGCGTTTTCATATTGCTTACGAGCCGTGCTTGTGGAACACCGCCAGCACCGTTTTCAGGATCAGGCGGATGTCCAGCCAGATGGAGCGGGTGCCGATGTAGGCCAGGTCCATGTCGACCCACTGCGCAAAGGGGATGTCATCCCGGTTCGGCTGCACCTGCCACACGCAGGTCAGGCCCGGGGTAACACTCAGGCGCATCTCGTCGTAGCGGGTGTAGTTGCCCACCTCGCTCGGCAGCGGCGGACGGGGACCCACCAGGGTCATCTGCCCCTTGAGGATGTTGAAGAGCTGCGGCAGCTCGTCCAGGCTGGTGCTGCGCAGGAACTGGCCCACCCGCGTGATGCGCGGATCCTTCGCAATCTTGAACACAGGGCCGTCCTTCTCGTTCAGCTTCTCCAGCTCTTCTTTCTTTGCCTCCGCATCCACGCACATGGTGCGGAATTTATACATCAGGAAGTACTTCTTGTGCCGGCCCACGCGGGTCTGCTTGAAGAAGGGGCCGCCCTTGGGGTCGTCCAGCACAATCGCCAGCGAAATCAGCAGCAGCACCGGCGTAAGCACGATCAGTCCCAGCGTGGAGGCGAGCATGTCCACCAGGCGCTTGCGCAGCCAGTAATGCCGCCGGTCGCCGCGGTAGATATTCTGCAAAAGCACAATGCGCTCGTGGTTGCCCGCACACTCCTGCAGCGCCTGCAGCTCGCGGTAGGCCTCCTCCATGCAGCGCACCAGCACGGGGTCGTAGCTGCCGCACTCGCCCGAAACAATGCGCTCCATCGCCTGCGCGTGGGTGAGGGGCTTTTCTGCGCCCATGGTCAGCGCGTCGTAGCACTCCGCCAGGGCGACGATCTGCGTGTAGAGCCGCGCTGCGTCCGCCGGGCCCTTGAGCAGGCGGATTTCATGGTGACGCAGGCAAATGCTCAGGAGGATTCCACGCTCCTGCGCATCCAGCGCCACCCGGTCAGCCAGCGCATTCAGCGCTGCTTCCGCCTCGGGATTTACCACGCCGGACGCTTCCGCATCCGCCACGCCGGGATGTCCCATGTCGTGCAGCGCCGCGCCCGCGTAGATCACCGGCAGGTCCTTCACCGGGATTGTCTTGCTGCCATGCGTGCGAGCATATTGGGCGCAAATGAAACGCGTGATGCACACAATGCGATCACTGTGCTGGCGTGCAGCCTCCGTTTGGCCGATAAGCGCCTCCTGCACGGCAGCAGCCAGAGCTGCCTTGCGCTTACCGCCCACGGGCAACGCCTTTTCCGCCATGTCCCTGCCCCCTTCGGTCAGATTGATTACATAATTATTCTACCACCATTCCCACCACAATTCAACCCCATCCGCCTCGTTTTGCACATTTTTCGTTTCCCTTGTACATTTTGTGTTTTTTTCATCATATTCCCACCAGATATGCTACAATAGAAATGTATGGAAGCGATAGGTTTCCAATTTGCGAAGAAAGGAAGATACCCACATGAAGAGAATGCTTGCCCTTCTGCTGTCGGTGCTGCTGGTTGTGACCAGCCTGCCCGTGCTTGCTGAAACGGCGGAGGCTGCGGCGGAAACCGCTCTGCCTCAGGTGGGCGAGGTGGTTCACGGCTTTGAGGTCGTGGAGGTTACCGAGTTCCCGCTGATCAACGCTGACGTGGTTGCCTTCGTCCACCAGAAGACCGGCGCCGAGCTGCTCTACCTGGCCAATGACGACACCAACCGCGTGTTCGAGATCACCTTCAAGACCCCCGCTGAGAGCGATATGGGCGTGCCCCACGTCTTTGAGCACGCCACCCTGGGCGGCAGCGAGAAGTATCCCTCC
>JBGVOA010000127.1:0-5160 GCA_045126095.1 Christensenellales bacterium
GCGCTCGCTGTGTTGGTGAGGGTTTGGAGCTTGATTCACTATAAAACGCGTTCTGCCTTGATGGCAGAACGCGTTTTTTCGTTATTGAGCTCAGTCGAAATAGAACAGTTCTTCGAATTTTTTCTCCAGCGCGATGCACAGGATCAGCGCCAGCTTCGCCGTGGGGTTGAAGGCGCCCGTCTCGATGGAGCTGATCGTCTGGCGGGACACGCCCACCATCTTCGCCAGCTCGCCCTGGGAGATGTTCCTTTCTGCACGGGCCACCCGGATGCGGTTCTTCAATACCAGTTCGTCGTTCATGCATGACCTCCGATGACGCCCGCCAGCGTCAGGATATAAACGACCATCGCTGCCACTGCACCCACCGTGATGACCGCTGCCAGAACCCATTGTCCTGCCGTCTTTTCCTTCGCTGCACATACCAGACGCTCAGCGGCAAACATGCCCCAGTAGATCGTCAGCACACACCACAGGAACGCCGCATCCCCCCGGATCCCCAGCGCAATCGCACCCACCAGGATACACAGGATCATGCCCACGCCCTGAGAGATGCTGTTGGCTTTGGTCTGGATGTTCTGGCTGCGCTCGTCCAGCTTGTTCTTGTTTTCCTGCTGGCTCCTGGCCAGGATCTCTTCGCGATTCATGCGTATGTCCTCCTGCAAGTTTGCTTTGCATTCTGTCAAGTATTCTTGACATGCACATAATAGCACATTCCTTCAGCAATATCAAGCGTTCTTGACACATTTCCTGCAAAACTTTACACACCGATGTATCCCGTCCGTATTTCTTCCCCGTTCCCCTTGAAATTCCACCTCCTTACTGTTATACTATATTCAACAATCATCGACCATAGCGGAGGCATGCAAATGAACAAGCAGGTTTTCTCCACCCCCATCGACCTCAAGCAGATCACTGTCACCGATCCCTTCTGGCAGCGCGAGATGGAGCTGGTGCGCAAGGAGGTCATCCCCTATCAGTGGGACGCCCTCAACGACCGCGTGCCCGGCGCCGATCCCAGCTGGTGCATGCGCAATTTCCGCACCGCCGGTCAGATGATGGCCGAGCAGCGCACCAATGCGCAGTATACGCCCCCGGCCTACAGCTACCGCGGCTTCAACGCCCTGCCGGACGATCCTGCCAACCCCGAGGAGGGCCGCTTCTACGGCTTCGTCTTCCAGGATACGGACTTTTCCAAGTGGATCGAGGCCGTGGGCTACAGCCTGACCCAGCATCCTGACCCCGATCTGGAGAAGCTGGCGGACGAGGCCATCGACGTGGTCTGCGCCGCCCAGACCCCCGACGGGTACCTGGACACCTACTACATCATCAACGGCATGGACGCCGCGCTGACCAACCTGCGCGACCATCATGAGCTGTACTGCCTGGGCCATCTGGTCGAGGGCGCGGTGGCGTATTATCAGGCCACCGGCAAGGACAAGCTGCTGCGCGCCGCCGCCCGCTTTGCGGATTACATCGAAGCCCGCTTCGGCCCCGAGGAGGGCAAGTGCAAGGGCTATCCGGGCCACGAGATTGCCGAAATGGCGCTCGTCCGCCTGTACGAGGTCACCGGCGAGGAGAAGTACCTGAAGCTGAGCAAGTTCTTCGTGGACCAGCGCGGTCAGAAGCCCTTCTACTTCGCCATGGAGGACAAGGCCCGCACCGAGAAGGCCGGCCAGAAGTGGCGCGGCAACCCCGACGACGGCTCTGCCTACCACCAGTCCCACAAGCCCGTCCGCGAGCAGGATGAGGCCGTGGGCCACGCCGTCCGCGCAACGTATCTGTATTCCGGCATGGCGGACATTGCCCGCCTGACCGGCGACGACGAGCTGCTGGCCGCCTGCGACCGCCTGTGGGACAACATCGTCCGCAAGAAGCTGTACATCACCGGCGGCATCGGCGGCACGGTGCACGGCGAGGCCTTCTCCTACAACTACGACTTGCCCAACGACAGCGCTTATTCCGAAACCTGCGCTGCCATCGGCCTGGCCTTCTTCGCCCGCCGCATGCTGCAAATCAAGCCCGACAGCAAGTATGCCGACGTGATGGAGCAGGCGCTGTACAACACGGTCCTCTCCGGCATGGCGCTGGACGGCAAGAGCTTCTTCTACGTCAACCCCCTGGCCGTGGTGCCGGAGGCCTGCCGTAAGGATCAGCGCCTGCACCATGTGCAGCCCACCCGTCGCAAGTGGTTCGGCTGCGCCTGCTGCCCGCCCAACATCGCCCGTATCGTGTCCTCCGTCGCCTCCTATGCCTACACGGAGAACGAGGATACCCTCTTCACCCACCTTTACGTCGGCGGCCAGATCGCCAAGGATTTCGGCGGCAAGAAGCTGACCATGCAGGTGGACGCGAAGATGCCCTGGCATGGCCATGTGTACGTCACCGTCCACTGCGATGAGCCCGTTACCGGCACGCTGGCCTTCCGCATGCCCAGCTGGGCGCCCGACACCGTGCTCACCTGCGGCGACAAGCAGCCCGTGTACAAGGATGGCTACGCCTATTTCACCGGCGAATGGCATGATGGCGACATGATCCGCCTGCACATGCCCATGATGATCCGCATGGTGGGCGCGAACCCCGCCGTCCGCGAGGATATCGATAAGGTCGCCTTCATGCGCGGCCCCATCGCCTTCTGTGCGGAAGAAATCGACAACGGTTCCGACCTGCACATGCTGCGCGTGGATACCCGCGACATCGGCGACCACGGCGAGGGCATCGTCCGCGAGTTCGACTTCGACACCTTCGGCCATGAGACCGTGCGCCTGCACGTCCCCGCCAAGCGCCTCCTGCCGGCTCAGAGCGATGCGCTCTACACCACCTGGCAGCCCCCGAAGGAGGAGCCCGCCAAGATCCACCTCGTCCCCTACTACACCTGGGCCAACCGCGGCGAGGGCGAGATGCTCGTGTGGCTGCGCCGCAAGTAAGCCGCCCCGGAGACACAACCGCATATCCGCCGCCTGCCCCGTACAAAACGAGGCAGGCGGTTTTGCTTGACATCACCAGACTATTGTGATAGTATGAAGAAAACACACCCGGAGGGATCCCCATGGAAATGAAGCTATTTGACAGCGAGCTGCGCCTGATGGAGCTGCTCTGGGCCCACCCGCAGGATGCACAGCCCCTCACCGCCAAGGAGATCAGCCTCCTGGCCGCCCAGCAGATCGGCTGGAACAAGAACACCACCTACACCGTCATCAAAAAGCTGGTGGACAAAAACGCCATCCGCCGCGAGGAGCCGGGCTTCCAGTGCATCCCGCTCATCAGCCGGAGCCAGGCGCAGCGCCAGGAGACCCGCAGCCTGCTGCAAAAGCTCTTCGGCGGATCGAAGAAGGCGCTCTTTTCCGCGCTCCTGGAGGACGAAAGCCTCACCGCCCAGGATATCGCCGACCTGCGCGCCATGATCGACAAGGCCGCCCGGGATGGCGACTGACCTTCACGGCGCAGGAAAGGAGGCTCCGCCATGCCCCGTCCGCTCATCCTCCTGCTGTCCATGCTGGAGGAATACGCCCATCAGGGCTTTTACTGGCTGCTGAACATGAGCATCTCCGGCACGCTCGCAGGAGCTATCGTGTGGCTGATTGGCCGCTGGCCGCGTTTGCCGAGGCGCATCGCCCACGGGCTGTGGCTCATCCCCGCCCTGCGGCTGACGCTGCCCTTCTCCTTCGGCAGCGCCTTCAGCCTGGCCGCGCTCCTGCCGGAGAGGGCCGTCACCTACGTTCCCCTGCTGGAAACGCGGGAGCTGACCATGACCAACGCGATACAGTACGCCGTCAGCTACAACCCCATCGCCTACCGTGACGCGCGCATCACCGTCGTGCTGACCCTTGCCTTCCTGGCCTGGCTTGCGGTGCTGCTGGGGCTGCTCAGCTGCCTGCTGGCAGCCCATCTGGCCAGCCGCCGGGGCCTGCGCACCGCCCGGCTGCTGCAGAAGGGCGTGTACTGCTCGCCGAATGTCTCCGGCCCCATGGTCTGCGGCGTGCTCCGACCGCGCATCCTCATCCCCGTGGCCCTGGCGGACAGCGACCTGACCCACATCCTCGCCCACGAGCGCGCCCACATCCGCCGTCTGGACAACCTCTGGCGCGCCCTGGCCATCCTCATCGCCTGCGTCCACTGGTTCAACCCGGCGGTGTGGCTGATGCTGCGCGCCTTCCTGCGGGAGGCCGAGGCCGCCTGCGACGAAAGCGTCGTCAGCCGCCTGGACGCCCAGGGGCGCAGCGCCTACGCCCGTGCGCTGGTGGACGCAGCCGAAACCCGCGCCGCCCTGGCCTCTCCCCTGGGCGGCGGACGGCTCCGCAGCCGCATCAGCCGCATCCTCACCTACCGTCGCCTGACCCTCGCCAGCGCCCTGGGTTTCCTCGCCCTGGCCGCCGCGCTGGCCTGGGCGCTGCTGTCCAACCCGCTCTGACGAAAGGAGGCGTCCCCATGAAAAAGCTGCTGCTGACCCTGCTCCTGCTGATGCTGCCGGTCATCTGCGTCTGCGAAACCCCCGATACCCTCATCACGCCGCGCGACCGGAGCCTGGATCCTCTGCTGACCCAAATGCCCGGCGCAGACGCGTCCCGCTGGCACGACGTGACCCCGCCCTCCCTGGACGGCATGGACTGGCGCATCTACAAGCACCGTGAGACCTGCGAGGCCCTGCTGCTGACGGCGGACGGCCTTGCCCCGCTGGGCACGGGCTTCGGCGGCATCGGCGTGACCAGCGCCGCCCCCTGCGCAGCGCCGGACGGCACCCGCGCCTTGCTGCTGACCTACTCCTGGGGCTCGGGCATACACCGCGCCATCCTCGCCTTCTACCATCCCGGCACGCAGCATCTGACCGAGCTGGCCACCTACTGGCCCGCCTGGGACGAACCCAGCGAAATGGTCATCCTCCCGCCTACGCTGCGCACCGATACGCCCTTCTCCTCCTACGCCATCGCGGAATACCCCGTGTGGCTGGCCGAGGTCAGCATCCTCTCCAGCACGGATTTCACGCTGGTGAAGCCCATCGGTACGGTCACGGAGAACCACGGGCTGCATGTGGACCTTGACCTGACACAATGGCAACCCTGATCGGGAACGCCACCAACAACCACGCAAAAGGAGCGAGGCCGTCCACCACGACGAGCCCCGCTCCTTTTTCTGTTGCATGAACCAACTCTGCACTCCCCCCAG
>JBGVOA010000128.1:0-2166 GCA_045126095.1 Christensenellales bacterium
ACGCTCGCTGCGCTCGCGGGATACCCCCAGTCTGCTTCGCAGACAGCCCCCTGAAGGGGGCGCCTGGGCGGCGCAGGCGGCTGCGTTTATGCCAGCGGCTCCTCGGCGGCACATGTGCCAGCCAGGGCGCCTGTTGCCCAGGCTATTTGCAGATTGTAGCCGCCGGTGTGGGCGTCCACGTCAATTACTTCGCCCGCGAAGTACAGGCCGGAAACCAGCTTGCTCTCCATCGTCGAGGGATCGATCTCCTTTACGCTCACGCCGCCGCGGGTGATGATGGCCTCCTCAATGGGTGCCAGCTTCTTCAGCGGGATGGGCAGCGCCTGCATCATATTGGCGATGGTCTCGCGCTCCTCACGGGTGATCTGCGCGCAGACCTTGTCGCCATCGATGCCGCACAGGCGCGGGAAGATCTCCGCCAGCCTCGCCGGCAGCAGTCCCGGCAGGACGCTGCGCAGCATCTTGCGGCTGTTCTCGTCGAAGTCCCGCTGCAGCCGTGCGTCCAGCTGCTCGCGGTTCAGGCCGGGCTTGAGGTTCAGCGTCACGTCCGCATCGGCGATGTTCTCCGGCAGATGGCTGCTCATCGTCAGCGCCAGGGGGCCGGAAATGCCGAAGTGGGTGAAGAGCATCTCGCCCAGCTCGGTGTAAAGGGTCTTCTTGCCCTTCTTCATCGTCAGGGTGACGTTGCGAAGGCTCAGCCCCTGCAGCTCACTTGGCCAGGAAACCGCCGTCTCAATGGCGGACAAGGCCGCGCTGCGCGGGGTCACCGTATGACCCAGGCTTTCCGCCATGCGGTAGCCGTCGCCGCTGGAGCCGGTCAGCGGACAGGAGAGGCCGCCGGTGGCGACGATCACGCGGTCCGCCGCATACGTCCGGCCGTCCATGAGCGTCACGCCGGTGACAGCGCCGTCCGCCGTGGTGATCTCCTTCACGCGGGCATCGTAGACGATGCGTACGCCCTGCTCCCGCATGGTCTTTTCCAGCGCACGGGTCACGTCGCTGGCCTTTTCGCTCGCCGGGAACACGCGCCGCCCCCGCTGGACGACCACGGGGCAGCCCGCGTCCTCCAGCAGCTCCATCATCTGCTGCGGGCTGAAGTAGCTCATGGCGGAATAGAGGAAGCGCGGATTGCGCGGCACCTCCTTCATGAACTCGTCCAGCGTGCAGTCGTTGGTGACGTTGCAGCGGCCCTTGCCGGTGATGTAGACCTTCTTGCCCAGCTTGGGGTTGCGCTCCAGGAGCGTGACCTCCGCGCCCAGGCGGCTGGCGTGGATCGCGGCCATCATGCCCGCCGCGCCGCCGCCGATGATGATGATATTATGCATGCGCGCCCCCCTTTGCACCGCTGTCGCCAGCCTCCTCCAGGTAGACCTCATAGGTCGCCCAGATGGACTCCAGCTTGCGGAAGTGCTGGGTCAGCGCCTCCTTGCGGTGCAGGCCCAGGGCCACCAGCAGGGCGTTGATGACCGACAGGGGCGCGGCCAGGCTGTCCACGAAGGAGGCCATGTCCGTGCGGGCGGTCAGCGCCAGATCGGCAATGTCCGTCAGCGGGGACATGGGGCCATCGGTGATGGCCACCACCTGCGCGCCGCAGCGCTTGGCGAAGCGCATCGCCTCCAGCGTGCGGGTGGAATAGCGCGGGAAGGAGATGCCCACCAGCACGTCATCCTCGCGGAGCTTGGAAATTTCCTCAAACACGTCCGTCGCCCCGGAGGACACCAGATGCACGTTATCAAAGATGTAGTTGAGATAGTAGCCCATGAACTGGGCCAGCGGAGCCGCCGAGCGCAGGCCCATGACGTAGATGGCCCGGGCGGACAGCAGGCGCTTCACCGCCTCGTCAAACACATCGTTGTCCAGCTGATCCAGCGTGGCGCGCAGGTTCTGCATGTCGCTCTTGAGCACGATGCCCAGCGCGTCGTGGGGGTCGATCTCCGTGGACATTTCAAAGCGCTGATTGGCCGTCAGGCGGTGGCTGACCAGCTCCTGCAGGCTGCGCTGCAGCTGCGGATAGCCCTCATAGCCCATGGCCGAGGCGAAGCGCACCACCGTCGATTCGCTCACGCCCACGCTTTCGCCCAGGCGGCTGGCGGTCATGAACACCGCTTTGTCGTAATGCTCGACGATATACTGCGCAATTTTGCGATGGCCCTTGGAGAGCCGCTT
>JBGVOA010000129.1:0-2467 GCA_045126095.1 Christensenellales bacterium
GCGTCAGGAAAACACCCGCCAGCTGACGGAAATGCGCAGATCCATGGATGAACGTCTAACTCAGAGCCTTGACAAGCGGCTGAATGAGTCCTTCTCGCTGGTCAGCCAACGGCTGGAGCAGGTCTACAAGGGCCTGGGCGAGATGCAGACCCTCGCCACCGGCGTGGGCGACCTCAAGCGGGTGCTGACCAACGTCAAAACCCGCGGCATCTGGGGCGAGATGCAGCTGGCGAACCTGCTGTCCTCCGTGCTGACGGCGGAGCAGTACGCCGAGAATGTCGCCGTCGTCCCCGGCAGCGCTGAGCGCGTGGAATTCGCCGTCCGCCTGCCCGGCAAGGAGGCGGACACCGTCTGGCTGCCCATCGACAGCAAGTTCCCCATGGAGGACTACGCCCGGTTGCAGGAGGCCCTCCAGCAGGCCGACGCGCCCGCCGCCGACAGCGCCCGCAAGGCCCTCATGTCCGCCATCCGCACCGAAGCCAGGCGGATTTCCGGCAAGTACGTCGCTCCGCCCCACACCACCGATTTCGCCGTCATGTTCCTCCCCGTCGAGGGCCTCTACGCCGAGGTGGTGCAGCAGACCGACCTGGTGGACGCAATCCAGCGCGAGCAGCGCATCGTCATCGCGGGCCCCAGCACCTTCGCTGCGCTGCTGAACGCACTGCAGATGGGCTTCCGCACGCTGGCCATCGAGAAGCGCTCGGGCGAGGTATGGAAGCTGCTGGGCACCGTCAAGGCGGACTTCGGGTCCTTTGGCGACGTGCTGGAGAAGACGCAGCTGCGCTTGCGCCAGGCCAGCGAATCCATCGACGCAGCCTTCGTCCGCACCCGCACGATCCAGCGCCACCTGGGCGCGGTAGAATCCGCCGGGCTGGACGGCTCGCTGCCGCCATCCGCTGACCAATGAAAAACGCCCGCACGCGCGGGCATGAAGGAGCGCCTATGAAAGTCTGGACCCTGATAGAAAACAGCACCACCCGCGATGACCTGGCCTGCGAGCACGGCCTGAGCCTGTACATTGAGGCCGCCGGGCTGCGTATTCTCTTTGACGCAGGCCAGTCCGCCGCCTTTGCCAACAATGCAGAGAAGATGGGAATCGACCTGAGCCAGGTCGACCTCTGCGTCCTCTCCCACGGCCACTACGACCACGGCGGCGGCCTCATGCGGTTCCTGGAGATCAACGACCACGCGCCCATCTACGTCAGCCGCCATGCCTTCGGCGACTTCTTCAACGCCGATGGGAAGTATATCGGCCTTGACAGCAGCCTGCTGATGGAGGACCGCATCGTCTTTGCGGGCGACAACCGCCAGCTGAGCGAGGCCGTCAGCCTGCACAGCTGCCCCGGCTTCCCCGAGCCCTGCCCCACCTATTCCGGCGGCCTGACCGCTGAGCGCAAGGGCCAGCGCGCGCCGGATGACTTCCGCCATGAGCAATACCTCCTCGTGCGCGAGGGCGAGAAGCGCATCCTCGTCAGCGGCTGCAGCCACCGGGGCGTGATGAACATCAAGACCTGGTTCGCGCCGGACGTGCTCATCGGCGGCTTCCACTTCATGAAGCTCGATCCCGTTGCCGACCGCGTGAAGCTCCGCGCCGCCGCCAGCTTCCTCCAGCAGAAGGACACGGTCTACTTCACCGGCCACTGCACGGGCGATGCGCAGTTCGCCCTGCTCAAGGAGACCCTGGGCGAACGCCTGCATCGCCTGTCCACCGGCTCCTTCCTGGATACGGCGGATGTCTTTCATGCCTGACCCACGCGCCTGCTGCCCTGCAGCGGGCGCTTTCCCATTGTTCTGATTGACGCACGCGCCCGATTGTGCTATAATCAGGAAAGCGCGCTGGTGTGGTGGAATGGCAGACACCGGGGACTTAAAATCCCCTGCTTCGGCGTGCGGGTTCGAGTCCCGCCACCAGCACGTTGCCCCGGAAGGGGCTTTTTGTGATTCAGGGTATGTTTCGGGCATTTTGCCCATATCATACCTCATTTTGCGCACGCATTCCCGAGGTGATTCCATGACCATCCACGAAGCCAACGAACGCGTCCTGACGCTGATGAGCGAGTACCTGTGCTTCACGCCCACCGCCATCCAGCCTGACGATGTGACCACCCTTGCCGCAGACTGCGCCATCCCGCTGAACGAAGCCTATATGGCGCTCCTGGCGGCCCACTGCGGCCTGGATACAGCCAAACCGGAGGATGCGCAGCTCTATCGCGCTTACTTCCCGCAGATGGTGCATCAAGAATTGCCCGATACCTACCTCAGCGACGCCTACATGCAAGCCGTGCGCCCCCGCAGCGGCGCAAACGGCGCCATCGACCTGGTGCAAGAAACCGTGCAGCCCATGGAGCTCTTTGTCGCAGATGACTTCCGTACCGACGCCCAGGGACGTATCTTCCCGCAATTAGGGTGGTTTTCGGGCGAGTTTTCCTTCCCCGCCATCCGCGAGGATGGGCGCGTGTGGATGACC
>JBGVOA010000130.1:0-20160 GCA_045126095.1 Christensenellales bacterium
CAGGACTACGGCGTGAACCTCATTTGCGTGGAGGATAGCATCGACAGCTCGAAAGAAGCCGGTAAGCTGATGATCTCCGTGCTGTCCGCCGTGGCGGAAATCGAGCGCGAGAATATCCGTGTCCAAACCATGGAAGGCCGCATTCAGAAGGCTCGCGAGGGCAAATGGAACGGCGGCTTTGCTCCTTATGGCTACCGGTTGGTGGACGGCGCTCTGGAGATCAACGAGGAGGAAGCCGCGGCTGTCCGGATCATTTTTGACAAGTATGTCAACACAAAGATGGGTGCAACCGGCCTTTCCCGGTATCTGGAGAACCACGGCATTCACAAAATCCAGCGCCATACCGGCACCGCGCCGCTGTTCAACGCCTGGCTCATCCGGCAGATTCTGAAGAACCCCGTTTATTGCGGCAAGATCGCCTATGGCCGCCGCAAAACCGAAAAGGTGCACGGCACCCGCAACGAATACCAGATCCGCTGGAGCGATGACTACCTGCTGGTGGACGGCATCCATGAAGCCATTGTTTCCGAGGAGATCTGGCAGGCGGCACAGGTCAAGCTGGCTGCGCAGGCAGACAAGTACGAGAGCGTTAATCCGCCGGAGGGCACACATGTGCACATCCTGTCCGGGCTGATCAAGTGCCCTGTCTGCGGCGCTGGCATGTACGGCAACAAGAGCACCAAGCGCAAGAAGGACGGCACAAAGTACAAGGAGTTCTACTACTACGCCTGCAAGCACCGCCGCATGACCCGTGGGCACAAGTGCGATTACAAGAAGCAGCTGCCTGGCGAACTACTCGACAAGGCTGTGGCGGAAATCATCATTGATCTGGTGAGCAAACCCCGCTTCGCCGCCATGATGCAGGAGAAGATCAACTGCAAGGTGGACACCACCGAGCTGGATCAGGAGATCTCCACGCTGGAAAAGCAGCTGCGGCAGGCACAGGCCACGAAAGCCCGGCTGATCGACGAGATCGACTCCCTTGATCCTGATGACCGCCATTACACCCAGCGCGAAAAGGATCTGGACGAACGTCTCTATCGGATGTATGATAAGATAGAGGAAACCGAAAGGCTGCTCATCGACGCCAAGGCAAAGAAGAAAACCATCGAAGAGGACAAGCTGACCGGCGACAACATCTATCGTGTGCTGATGTGCTTCAGCAATCTCTACAACGCCATGAACGACGAGGAGCGTCGCAACCTGATGCAGGCCCTGATCGGCGAGATCCACATTCATGAGGAGCCGCAGGAGAACGTTCAGTGGCTGAAGAGCATTAAATTCCGCCTGCCGGTCATCGGTGAAGACATATCCACTTGTTTGGACATACAAAACGGTATTGAGTGCGTAGCCCTCTTTTCCAAGCCCGACGCCCCGTAACGCCCGCTTTCCAACCCAAGTCCGCTGAAAAAAACACCTGAAGGAGACCCCTCCATGAAGGCTGCGCTATACCTGCTCGTCATCCTTTTCATCCTGTTCTATGTGCTGCCGGGGCTGCGCTTCCTGTGCAAGCGCCTGCACTGCGCCGCTCGGCTGACCAGCCTCTGCCGCCGCCACGGCTTCACCCTGCAGGGCACACATCCGATGTGGTTCCTGGGCAGCCGGCGGTTCCGCAGATGCGATTGTGTGATCGAAACCCCACAGGCCGTTTTCGCCATCAAGCTCTTCGGCGTGCTGCACTCCGCGCGCGTGCTCATCTTCCGCGAAACGGGCGAATACTTCTTCCGCCGCTACGCCAGCATCCTCATGTTCATTTTCGACGCCTTTGACGGCACATTCCGCCGCCTGCCCGAATATGATTTCACCGCCGGAGAGGAAGTCGCCCGGGGACGCGTCCGCCGCGATATGCTGCTGCTCAGCCCCATCCCCATGGAGGTACGCTTCCAGCCCCACAGCGGCCAGGAGAGCGTCACCGGCCCCGGCGACGACCTCTTTGGCATGGAGCTGGCCTCCATGTCCCACCTCGTGCGCCTGCTGGAGAATGCCGCCAGCCGCTGAACTACATCCATACATACAAGCGTGCTGCCGCCGTGCCGCACGCTTTTCTCGTCCGCCCCGCGCTTGTTTCTGCATTGTTTTCCGTATGCGAACCTTGTGGAATAATTGACAAACCATGCCGAATGTTCTATAATAGGATGAATGTCTCTGTCTGTCCGGCAGAGGTAGACACCGTCATCCACTTCCCGCTGGAAGCGGCGCCCCCCCAAGGAGCGTGAAGCCATGACCATCCGCGAGATCGCCGACATCCTCCAGGCCCGCTGGGTCTGCTGCGAGGAGGCGGCCGATACCCCCGTCCGCTACGCCTTCGCCTCGGATATGATGAGCGACGTGCTGGCCCATGTGGGCGAGGATACGATGCTGCTCACCGGCCTGATCAACAGCCAGAGCGTGCGCACGGCTGAAATGCTGGACGTGCCCTGCCTGATCTTCGTCCGCGGCAAGAAACCCCACAAGGACGCCGTGCAGCGGGCGGAAATGATCGGCCTGCCCACGCTCCTGACGCAGTACTCCATGTTTGAAGCCTGCGGCCGCCTGTACGCCGCCGGCATGGAGCCCAGCCCCCTGGCGGCCAACGGAGGCGAAGACGATGACGATGATGATTAAGGATACCTTCCATGTCAAGCAGGGCGATATGACCACCGCCGGCGACGCCTCTGCCCGCATCAAGCGGCAGCTCAAGCAGCTGGGCATCCCCGCCAGCGTGGTGCGCCGCGTGTCCGTGGGCACCTACGAGGCGGAGATCAACCTGGTCATCCACGCTTACGGCGGAACGATCGACTTCTGCGTGGATCCGGAAAAGATCACCATCCGCGTGGTGGACGAGGGCCCCGGCATCCCCGACCTGGAGAAGGCCATGACCGAGGGCTGGTCCACCGCCTCCAATGAGGTGCGCAACCTCGGCTTCGGCGCAGGCATGGGCCTGCCCAACATGAAGCGCAACGCCGACGGCTTCGATATCAAGTCCGAGGTCGGCGTGGGCACGGACATCACCATGATCTTCAACATCTGACCCCGACCGTGCAAGTGAGGAGGCCAGCCCTGTGAACGGTGAAGAACGCTATTTCCACTCCGTCAGCCTGGATGCGGACAAGTGCAAGGGCTGCACCAACTGCCTCAAGCGCTGCCCGACGGAGGCCATCCGCATCCGCAACAACCGTGCGATCATCATCCCTCAGAATTGCATCGACTGCGGCGAGTGCATCCGCGCGTGTTCCAACCACGCCAAGGTTGCCGTGACCGACCCGCTGTCCATCATCGAGGGGTTCAAGTACCGCATTGCCCTGCCGGCCCCGGCGCTCTATACGCAGTTCCCGCAGGTGCATAAATCCGACAAGATCATCGCCTCGCTTTACAAGCTGGGCTTTGACGAGGTGTTCGAGGTCGCCCGCGCGGCTGAGGTCATCTCCTATGCCATTTCCAAGACCCTCATCAACGAGGATCGTCCCCGCCCGGTCATCTCCTCCGCCTGCCCCGCCGTGGTCAGGCTCATCCAGCAGAAGTATCCCAGCCTGCTGGACAATGTGATCGACATCGTCTCCCCCATGGAGGCCGCCGCCCGCATCGCCAAGGAGGAGTTCGCGAAGAAGCACAGCGTCCCGGTGGAAGAGATCGGCGCGTTCTTTATTTCCCCCTGCGCAGCCAAGCTCTCCGACGTGCGCAGCCCCATCGGCATCAAAAAGTCCTCCGTGGACGGCGTGATCGCCATCAAGGACGTGTACCCGCAGATTCAGGCCCACGTCAAGGGCGAGTTCGATCCGCTGGAGATCGAGCGCGCCAGCACGGTGGGCGTGCGCTGGGCCGTCCCCTCGGGCGAGGCGGAGGCCGTGGGCATGCGCCACACCCTGTGCGTGGTCGGCATCGACAAAGTCAAGCACGCCCTGGAGCAGATCGAGGACAGCCGCTTCGACCGCCTGGATTATGTGGAGCTGCTGGCCTGCGCCAACGGCTGCCTCGGCGGCCCGCTGGCGGTGGAGAACGGCTATGTGGCCAAGAGCCGCCTGAATGCCATCCTCCGCCACACCCCCGACCGCATGGTGCAGAAGACCGAGATCTTCGAAAATGCCCACAAGCGCTTCCGCATGACCGAGGAGATCGAGCCCAACGAGGCCCAGCAGCTCTCCGGCACGATGATGGAACGCATCCTCAAGGCCGCCCGCATCGACGAGATCGAGCAGAGCCTGCCCGGGCTGGACTGCGGCTCCTGCGGCTCCCCCACCTGCCGCGCGCTGGCGCGGGATATCGTGGGCGGCTTTGCCACGGAAATGAACTGCATCTTCAAGCTCAACGAGCGCATCAGCACCCTCGCCAGCGAAATGGTGACGCTGGGCGCCTCCACCCGCTTCTCCGTGGGCGGCAACCGCACCGTCGAGGGCGGCGCTGCGCCCGATTCCACCGCTGACAAGGAGGCTTAACCCCATGCAAGTTTCCGAATTTGTCGCCCTCTCCGGCTGCCGGGTGCTCACCGGCGATTATGAGGACCGCCCGATCGTCTCCGGCTACACCTGCGACCTGCTCAGCCATGTGATGGGCAAGGGCCAGGCGGACATGGCCTGGATCACCGTGCAGGCGCATATGAATGTTATCGCCGTGGCCGCGCTGCTGGACTTCGCCTGCGTCATCATCCCCGAGGATCTGCCCGTGGACGAGGCCATCGTGAAGAAGGCCGCCCAGGAGGACATCATCCTCCTCTCCAGCAGCCTCACCGCCTTTGAGCTGGTCACCCTGCTGGCTGCGAACGGCGTGCCCGCCGCAAAGAAGGGCTGAAGATGAACATCTTCTGCGACCTCCACATCCACTCCTGCCTCTCCCCCTGCGGAGACATGCTGATGACCCCCAACAACATCGTCGGCATGGCCTTTATCAAGCAGCTGGACGCCATCGCCGTGTGCGACCACAACGCCTACGGGAATCTCCCCGCCCTGAAGGCCGTCGCGGACATGATGGGCGTGCTGCTCCTCCCGGGCATGGAGCTGACCACCCGCGAGGAGGCCCACATGCTCTGCTACTTCCCGGACGTGGAGAGCTGCATGGCCTTCGGCGAGTTCGTTCACGGCCATCTGCCACCCATCTCCAACCGGCCAGAGTTCTTCGGCCGCCAGGTGATCATGAACGAGGAGGACGAGGAAACGGGCGAGGAGGAAAAGCTCCTCATCAGCGCCCTCGACCTGAGCTTTGAGGAGTGCGAGCAGGCCATCCACGCGCATGGCGGGCTTTGCGTCCCGGCGCACATCAACCGGGGCTCCAACGGCGTGCTCAACGCCCTGGGCTTTCTGCCCGCAGACTGCCGCTACGACGCCATTGAGGTGTCGGACGCGGTGGCGATGCCCCCCGTCGACCTGAGCGGCTACCGGCTCCTCCGCTCCTCCGACGCGCACTACCTGGAAAACATCCTGGAGCCCACCTTCACCATCGACGTGAAGGAAAAGTCCGTGCAGGCGCTCTTTGACGCCATCGCCGGCCGGGGTTGATCCCCCGCTTCATTTCGGCAAATCTCACGAACGCCCGTCTTCCGGGCGGGCGCGTGATTTTAGCATACTATCCTATTCATACAAGGAGGATGGATCAACATGTGCGGTTGTAACTGCAACAACAACCTGGACAAGCACGATGCCCTGCAGCAGGTGATCGACGAGCTCCGCAACGAGCCCGGCTGCCTGATGCCCATCATGCAGCGTGCACAGGACATCTACGGCTACCTGCCGGAAGAGGTCATGAATCACATCGCCAAGGAGCTGGATATCCCCGTGAGCGATATCTACGGCGTGGCGACCTTCTATGCCCAGTTCAACCTGGAGCCCAAGGGCAAGTACATCATCAGCGTCTGCCTGGGCACCGCCTGCTACGTCAAGGGCGCTCAGCTGGTGCTGGACGAGCTGGAGAAGGTGCTGGGCGTGAAGGCCGGCAGCACCACCCCCGACGGCATGTTCACCCTCAACGCCACCCGCTGCCTGGGCGCCTGCGGCCTGGCTCCCGTCATCATGGTCAACGATGACGTGTACGGCCGTCTGACCCCCGAGCAGGTCCCCGGCATCATCGCCAAGTACCGCAACTAATTTGCAGGAGCTGCCGCCATGATGCGTGAACTTGCGGACAATATCATGGATATTGCCCAGAATTCCATCTCCGCCGGCGCAAGCCTCACCGAGGTGCACGTTGCCGTCAGCCATCAGGAGGACAGGATCACCTTCGTCTTCCGCGATAACGGCTGCGGCATGAGCGAGGAAATGGTACAAACGGTCATGGAGCCCTTCACCACCTCCCGAAAAACGCGGAAGGTCGGCCTGGGCCTGCCGCTGCTCAAACAGACAGCGGAAATGACCGGCGGCAGCATCAGCATTGCGTCAGAGGTTGGCGTGGGCACCACCGTGACCGCGTCCTTCGGCCTCGGGCACATTGATCGCCCGCCCATGGGCGACGTGGCCGGCGCATGGTTCAGTCTGGTGCTGATGAATCCGGACACGGATTTCCTCTTCACCTTTGATTACGACGGGAAGGACTTCTCCTTCGATACCCGCATCATCCGGGAAACGGTGGCGCCCCTTCCCCTCAACCAGATGGAGATCGCCGACTGGATCAGGGAATGTTTAAGCACGGAAATCAATGAACTGCACGGAGGGAATTTAACATGAAGAGTCTGGCAGAACTGCAGGCCATCCGCAACCGCATGATCGATCAGGTCAACATGCGCAAGGACGACAACATCGACACCCGCGTGGTGGTCGGCATGGCCACCTGCGGCATCGCCGCCGGCGCACGCCCCGTGATGCTGGAGTTCGTGGAGGAGCTCAAGCGCCGCGGCCTGGAGAACGTCACCGTCGCTCAGACCGGCTGCATCGGCGTTTGCCGCCTGGAGCCCATGGTCGAGGTTTACGTCAAGGGCCAGGAGAAGGTCACCTACGTCAAGATGACCGCTGACAAGGTCGCCCGCGTGGTCAACGATCACATCGTCAACGGCCGCCCCGTCGAAGAGTACACCATCGGCGCTCAGGGCTGAGCATGTACAGGTAACTAGGAAGCGACTGCTCAGCTGTGCGTTGAGTGATTGCTGATATGAGGAGGATATAATCATGGATCTGATTCGTTCTCACGTGATGGTCTGCGGCGGTACCGGCTGTACCTCTTCCAATTCCGCGGCTGTCATCGCCGAGTTTGAAAAGCTCCTTGCCGAGAAGGGCCTCGACAAGGAAGTCAAGGTCGTCCGCACCGGCTGCTTCGGCCTGTGTGAGGCTGGCCCCGTCTGTATCGTCTACCCCGAGGGCGCCTTCTATGCCCACGTTCAGCCCGAGAACGTCGCCACCATCATTGACGAGCACCTGATCAAGGGCCGCATCGTCAAGGATCTGCTGTACAAGGGCTCCGTTGAGAAGGGCCAGGACACCATCAAGTCCCTGGACAAGGTCGATTTCTACAAGAAGCAGAAGCGCGTTGCGCTGCGCAACTGCGGCGTGATCGACCCCGAGAACATCGAGGAGTACATCGCCTTTGACGGCTATGCCGCCCTGGGCAAGGTGCTGACCGAGATGAGGCCCGACGACGTCATCCAGACCATTCTGGATTCCGGTCTGCGCGGCCGCGGCGGCGGCGGCTTCCCCACGGGCCTGAAGTGGAAGTTCGCCAAGGCCTCCGTGTCCGAGAAGAAGTACGTCTGCTGCAACGCTGACGAGGGCGATCCCGGCGCGTTCATGGACCGCTCCATCCTGGAGGGCGATCCCCACGCCGTCATCGAGGCCATGGCCATCGCCGCTTATGCTATCGGCGCTGATCAGGGCTATGTCTACTGCCGCGCTGAGTACCCCATCGCCGTCAAGCGCCTGCAGATCGCCATCAAGCAGGCCCGTGAGTACGGCCTGCTGGGCAAGAACATCTTCGGCACCGGCTTCAACTTCGATATGGACGTCCGTCTGGGCGCCGGCGCCTTCGTCTGCGGCGAGGAAACCGCTCTGATGAACTCCATCGAGGGCATGCGCGGCGAGCCCCGTCCCCGTCCTCCGTTCCCCGCGGTGAAGGGCCTGTTCGGCAAGCCCACCATCCTCAACAACGTTGAGACCTACGCCAACGTGCCCCAGATCATCAACAAGGGCGCGGACTGGTTCAAGAGCATGGGCACCGCCAAGTCTGCCGGCACCAAGGTGTTCGCCCTGGGCGGCAAGATCAACAACACCGGCCTGGTCGAGGTTCCCATGGGCACCACCCTGCGCGAGGTCATCTATGACATCGGCGGCGGCTGCCCCAACGGCAAGAAGTTCAAGGCTGCCCAGACCGGTGGTCCTTCCGGCGGCTGCATCCCCGCTTCCGAGCTGGATATCGAGATCGACTATGACAACCTGGTCGCCATCGGCTCCATGATGGGCTCCGGCGGCATGATCGTTATGGACGAAGACAACTGTATGGTTGACATCGCCCGCTTCTTCCTGGACTTCACCGTGGACGAGAGCTGCGGCAAGTGCTCCCCCTGCCGTATCGGCACCAAGCGCATGCTGGAGATCCTGGAGCGCATCGTCGAGGGCAAGGGTCAGGACGGCGACATCGAGAAGCTGGAAGACCTGGCGACCTCCATCAAGACTGCTGCGCTGTGCGGCCTGGGCCAGACGGCTCCCAACCCCGTCCTGTCCACGCTGAAGTACTACCGTCATGAGTACGAGGCCCACATCTACGAGAAGCGCTGCC
This sequence comes from Christensenellales bacterium, assembly GCA_045126095.1. Classification (GTDB taxonomy): domain Bacteria; phylum Bacillota; class Clostridia; order Christensenellales; family Aristaeellaceae; genus UBA11524. The sequence goes on from JBGVOA010000130.1 coordinate 8,668, forward strand.
CCGCCGGCCAGTGCAAGGCGCTGCTGAGCTACAAGATCGATCCCGACAAGTGCAAGGGCTGCACCCTGTGCGCGCGCAACTGCCCCGCCAACTGCATCACCGGCAAGGTGCGCGAGCCCCACGTGATCGACAACTCCAAGTGCCTCAAGTGCGGCGCCTGCATGGAGAAGTGTAAGTTCGGCGCCATCACCAAGGGCTGATTCTACCGGAAGGAGAAGAATTGACATGGATATGCTTAACGTTACGATTGATGGCGTGAAGGTCAGCGTTCCTGCCGGTACCACCGTCCTGGAAGCTGCCCGCAAGGCCAACATCCATATTCCCACCCTGTGCTACTTGAAGGACATCAACCAGATCGGCGCCTGCCGTATGTGTGTGGTGGACGTGGGCGCCCGCGCCCTGGCCGCTGCCTGCGTGATGCCCGTCAGCGAGGGCATGGTGGTCAAGACCAACACCCCCGCTGTGCGCGCTGCCCGCAAGGCCGTGCTGGAGCTGATCCTGTCCAACCACAAGCGCGAGTGCCTCTCCTGCGTCCGCAGCCAGAACTGCGAGCTGCAGAAGCTGGCCAAGGAGCTGGGCGCCGATGAGAACCGCTTCTGCGGCACGAACATCGACTACCCGCTGGACGATTTCTCCCCCTCCATCGTGCGCGATCCCAACAAGTGCATCCTGTGCCGCCGCTGCCTGGCTGCCTGCCGTCAGGTGCAGCAGATCGGCGCCATCGGCGCTGTGGAGCGTGGCTTCAAGACCCAGATCGCTCCCGCCTTTGGCCGCAACATCATGGAGACCAACTGCATCTTCTGCGGCCAGTGCATCAACGCCTGCCCCGTGGGCGCGCTGACCGAGAAGGATGACACCGCCAAGGTCTGGGCCGCCATCGCGGATCCCGAGAAGATCGTGGTTGTGCAGCCCGCTCCCGCCGTCCGCGTCGCCCTGGGCGAGGAGTTCGGCATGCCCATCGGCACCCGCGTGACCGGCAAGATGACCCAGGCCCTGAAGCGTCTGGGCTTCGACAAGATCTTCGATACCGACTTCGCGGCTGACCTGACCATCATGGAGGAGGCCACCGAGCTGGTGGACCGCATCCAGAACGGCGGCGCCCTGCCCATGTTCACCTCCTGCTCTCCCGGATGGATCAAGTACTGCGAGCACAACTTCCCCGAGCTGATCCCCAACCTGTCCTCCTGCAAGTCCCCCATGCAGATGGAAGGCGCGATCATCAAGTCCTACTGGGCCGAGAAGGCCGGCGTGGATCCGGAGAAGATCGTCGTGGTCGCCGTCATGCCCTGCACCTCCAAGAAGTTCGAGGCCTCCCGTCCCGAGATGGCGCTGAACGGCCTGCGCACCGTGGATATCTCCATCACCACCCGTGAGCTGGCCCGCATGATCAAGTCTGCCGGCATCCAGTTCAACCAGCTGCCCGACGAGGAGTGCTTCGACGAGCTGGTGGCCGAGTCCACCGGCGCTGCTCCCATCTTCGGCGCCACCGGCGGCGTGATGGAGGCTGCTCTGCGTACCGCGGCCGACTGGCTGGAGGGCAAGAGCGTTGAGAACGTGGAGTACAAGGCTCTGCGCGGCATCGAGGGCGTGAAGGAAGCCGAGGTCACCGTCGGCGGCCTGAACCTGAAGGTTGCCATCGCCAACTCCACCGGCGCTGCCAAGCAGCTGATCAAGAAGATCAAGGCTGGCGAGGCCACCTACCACTTCGTTGAGGTCATGGCCTGCCCCGGTGGCTGTGTCAACGGCGGCGGTCAGCCCATCGTCGACGCCTCCACCCGCATGGACGTGGATCCCCGCGTGGCCCGCGCTGCTGGCCTGTACGCTGAGGACGAGGCCAAGGCGATCCGCAAGTCCCACGAGAACCCCGACATCGTCAAGGTGTACGAGGAGTACCTGGGCAAGCCCGGCAGCCACAAGGCCCACGACCTGCTGCACACCACCTACACCGCTCGTAACTGAGCAAAATAAGTCGGGAGCCCTGCAGAAATGCAGGGCTCCTTTTTTCTTTCCGATAGTAGCTTTTCTTTACACAATATGCTATAATTGAGAAAAAACAGGCGGTATAGACCATGGGATTCAGATTCAGAAAAAGTATTTCTCTCGGAAAGGGCGTACGTATCAATCTCAGCAAATCCGGTATCGGGTATAGCTTTGGAGTCAAAGGTGCACGAATAACCAAAACTGCAAAAGGCACCACTCGTACGACTATTGGAATTCCCGGAACAGGTCTTTCCTATAGTACCGAAACCCGCAGCACAAAAAACAAACAGACTACCCATGCTGCCAATTCAAACTCCACAGACACCAGCATCATTTACGAAAGCAACAACAATCCGGAAGGAAGTAATGCTATGAAAAAGAACCATTCTATCAAGAAAATTCTTCTTTGGATTCTTGCACTCTTTTTCTTCTTCAGCTTCTTCATATTTGTACCATCGGTTGCCGCCTACACATCCATGCTGGTCGCTTTACTTGTGGTCCCCATCCAGAAATGGCAAGATGCTCTTGGCCGCATTTTCAGGGGCAAACTGAAATTACTCGTGACCATCCTCCTTGTATTTGCAACCATCTCATTGGCACCTGATACTTCATCAACAGACGCTTCCACTTCCACGCCTAATCCGTCCACAGAAGTGGTCAGCACCACAGTCACGGCATCGCTATCCCCTCTTTCTGAAGCCACAGCCACCCCAACGTCCACTATCCAACCCACCACTTCCGAAACTCCCACTCCTACTGCCCGCCCTACTGCCACGCCTACGCAAACCCCAAAGCCAACAGCCAGACCCACAGCTACGCCAACTCCAAATCCTAATCGCTCCTATATCCTCAATACAAGCTCCAGAAAGTTCCACTATCCTTCTTGCAGAGGCGTGAAAACGATGTCAGAGAAAAACAAAAAGGAATACTATGGCACCCGCGAACAGTTGATCCAGCAGGGATACTCTCCCTGTGGAATCTGTCACCCGTAATCCAGCACGCTCTGCAGTCATTATGGCTGCGAGATCCGTTTTTGCGTGACAGATAGAGGATCTCCCGCGAATAACGAATCTGCCGCACCAGGCGGGCGACTCATAGTCCCTCCATGAGTGCACAGCCCCATCACTCAGCAAGAGCCAGCATTGCTCGCCCACTCCCGCAAGAAAACACAGAAAAGCTCCGCTGACGCACAGAGTCAGCGGAGCTTTGTAATGTCCATGTCTCCAAAATTACTTCTTCGGCTTCCCATCAAACCAGTCCGTATGCACCAGCTCGGAAGAACCGATGCCGAACAGCTCATGCTGGTTGCGGGGGCTGCCCACGGAGGTGTCCTTGCCGGTGCGGTTGAGCTTTTCGCCCATGAAGATCAGCACCGAGGTGCTGCCGCCGTCCAGCATGAAGCTCTCGTTGCAGCCGTAGCCGTAGAGCAGCATGCCGATCTGGTTGACCGTCAGGCCCTTGGGGCCGTTGGGCACGCGGCCCTCGCAGTCCACAATGATGTAGTGGCCGGGCTCCACCATGCCGATGGCGCAGCGGGGCTCCTGCAGGGAGGCGTTCTTGCCCGCGTACACCCGCAGCTGACCATCCCGGGCCAGCCAGGGGCCGAAGGACAGCGCATCGTGCACGTCGCCCCGGGCCGCCAGCTCGTCCGCCGTGATCTCCTTCGCGCCGTAGACGCTGATGCTGCCATCGTCGTGCAGCGCCATGGTGTCCAGCGGCGGGAAGCCGGGGTTCTTCTTCATGTCCATGTTGTAGAGCACTTCGTAGTTGCGGATGATGTTGCCCACCGTGTTCTTCTTGTCCACGCGGTAGGGGTAGTAATCGCCGTTGACGGCCAGCACCAGGCGGGAGGTCTGGGCGAGGGTCTGCGGGTAAATCTGCTGACCCCGGTAGGTGGCGTTGACCCAGGTGTGCTGCCGGAACATCTCTTCCGCCGGATCAAACTTCACCTCCGCCACGAAGTAGCGCTGGCAGGGGTTTTCCATGTCATACTGGACAATCTGCACCTGCAGGGTGGGGCTGAGGTAGGCCCACAGGCCATTTTCCGCATCCTCGTGGACGAACTCGCCCTGTGTGAGGAAGCCGTCCTCATCGCGGTTTTCCGGGTAGGGGATGGCAGATGCATCGCTGTGGACCGCGCCTGCAAAGGGCACGCGGCAGGCCTCGCGCAGGAGGCTGTCGTCGCGGGCGCCCAGGGCCGCAATGGCGGCGGACACGTCCTCCACAGCCGTCATGCGCTGGGGCACCGCCCACAGTCCGCCGGACGCCGCAGCCTCCAGCTCGTAATCCGGGTTGATGGCGTTCTGGCAGGCCTTGTCCATCACCAGGGTCGTCACCTCGCCGCCGTCCACCAGCAGCATGGGCTGCACCAGGCGCAGCCAGCCGGTCACGACGATGGCGACCTTCTTTTCGCCCCAGTTTTTCAGGGCATTGGCCGGCGTGCGGGTGGTTTCCGCATAGCCGCCGAAGATGGGCGTCACGCGCAGGCCTGCATCCCACAGGGCGTCGGTGACCGCCAGGGGGCTGGCCGGGTTGGTCAGGGTGGCAATGGCCACGCTGCGGCCCTGGGCCAGCCAGGGGGCCAGGGTGGACGCATCAAAGCCGGTGAGGGCATCCACGGTCACCAGCACATCCTGCTGACCTGCCGCCTGCCACTGGTGCAGGTTCTCCGGCAGATTCGCATCAGAGAAGATGCGCAGCTCCGTCAGCGGTGTGGCGCTGTTTCCGTTGGGATAGGTAATCAGCAGGCGCAGGCGGCCCGTGAGGGGCGTCTCCGCCGTCAGAACGCATTCCGGGCCGGGGTTTTCCGCCAGGACGGCGGTTTCCCACTTGCGGTTGCTGTTGAGGAACTGCAGTTCCACCTTGGCCGGGATGGAGTCCATGCGGACATAAGCCGCCTGCACCTGTGCGCCCTCGGGCAGGTCACAGGTCGCGTCCGCCGATTTGGCCTTGGCGAAGCGGTAGACCGTCTCGTCGCTGCCATCGGTGAGCAGCGCAGAGTCGATCACCCGGCTGCCGCCCGCCTTCCAGGTCACGTTCAGCTCCTCCGCAAGGGAGAAAGCCGGCAGGAGCAGCAGCAGGGTCAGGAGGATCAGGAGCTTCTTCATGTCGGTTCGCCTCGTTGATTATTCTGCGGAGGGCACGAGGGTGGCGAAATAAACGATGTCGCCCACCGCGCGATCCTTGGGGATCTGGTTGATGCGCTGGCCGCACAGGTACACACTGGTGGAATGGCCGCCATCCAGGTTGTAGGCCTGCACCGCGCCCTTTTCCTCCGCCAGATCCGTCATCCGGCGGACGGACAGGCCCGGATCGTCACAGGCGATGAACAGGTACTGGTTCAGGCCCTCCTCCGTGTCCGCCAGCTGGCAGATGACCAGGCGCTCATCCGGCGTGGGGTAGCCGCAGGAGTTCTTCTCCGCATACTTGAACTGCAGCCGCTCACCATTCTTGATCAGCGCCGGGCCAAAGGAGAAGGCCTCGATGATCTGGTGCTCCGCCATGTAATTCTCGATCTTCGTCTTCGTCGGGGATTCGATGATGACCAGATCGCCGTTCTCATCCACGATCAGCATATCCATGCCGGCACGGATGTTGTAGCGGATGCGCTCGCCGCTGCGGAAGACCACGCCCACGTCGCGGTAGTTGTAGAAGTCGCCGTTGAAAGCCAGCACGGCATTGTTGTGCTCCGCCATCTGGTAGACCGGCGCGGTGGTCTTGCTGCGGGGCTTGCCCGCCGTGGCGGTGCGCAGCTGGCTGCTGTGCTGCACGGTCACGTAGACGTAGTACACCGTCACCTCGTCCACCGTGGCGATCTCGATATCCACCTTCAGGCTGCCGTCGTCATAATGCAGCCCATCCTCGCTCAGCGCGCCGGGCACAGCGCCATAGGGCGCGCGGCCGCCCAGGGGCAGGGGCTCCCAAGACGCCTGTTCCGCCTCGCCCAGGGCGATGCAGGGCAGCAGCAGGGCCAGCGCCAGCAATACAGAAAGCAGCTTCTTCATCTTTTCCGCCTCTTTCCTTCGTTCTCTTTTTCCGGTCATACCGGTCGTTTGTCACCCTGTCATTATACTCCCTCCGCGCCGCTTTGTCCATAACGCGGACGCTTTTCGCTTCTTATTTTACATTGCGCACAGCCGCCCTCCCCGGAATTGCAATATGCATCTTGACAGACCGCCCAAAAAACTGTACAATAATCTTTGATCGGCTGTCGGGCGCTTCGGCGCGACCGTTTCGCCCTTGCTGTTATTTCGATAGAGTCCCTGTTTACCTGAATCCGTGCAGGATGGCCCGACCATCCGCTGCGCGTCCATTTTTCAGCGGCTGCTGCGCCATGTCCGGCGGCCGGCTGCATCATAGAAAGTGCATATGAAGGGGTGCTTCTGCCTTTGCGGGGGAGCGTTCCGCCTTCTGACCGGGCCGGAATCGGCTGCGGGCCGTCCTTTTTGTGAGGCGCAGGCTGGCTTTATGCCCGTCTGCCTGTTAAAAATTCTGGTATTCACACATCTGCCGGATGTGTCTGTTTTGCGTGTTTCCATTCATGGGGGAAAGGTCCTTCCATGCCAGGAGCCGCATTGCAGCGCCCGTCCCGGGGAAGCGTATTCCCTGCGGCCCTGTGCGCCGGGCATGCTATCGCAGCAGCTTCAGCCGTTCGGGATGCAAATCCCGCGCGGCTTTTTTGTGTCAGCCGCCAACCACCACCAACCGCATGAGAAAATACTGGAACCAAACAAAGCGAAAAGGAGGGAAACAACACCATGAATCCTGTCTGGACTATTCTCATCAGCCTCATCGTGGGCGCGGTGTGCCTCTTCGTGGGCTACACCTACCGCAAGACCGTGACTGAGCAGAAGATCGACCGCAGCGAGGAAACGGCGCGCCGCATGCTGGATGACGCCGTGCGCAAGGCCGACGAGTACAAGAAGGAAAAGATGGAGCGCGTTGCCGAGGCCAGCCGCGCGGTGCAGAAGGACCGCGAAGCGCTGGAGGAGGAGAAGGCCAAGGCCGAGCGCAACATCCAGGAGCGCCGCGCGGAAACGCAGCGCACCGAGAACCGCCTGCTGCAGCGCGAAGCTTCGCTGGACAAGCGCTCCGACAGCCTGGACAACCGCGAGAACGACCTGACCAAGCGCTCCGAGGCGCTGGACAACAAGCTGGCCGACGCCGAAAGCCTGCGCCAGGAGGCCGAGGCCCTGCACCAGAAGCAGACCGCCGAGCTGGAGCGCATCGCCGCCATGACCCAGGACGAGGCCAAGCAGATCATCATCGAGCGCGTGCAGAAGGAGGCCTACCACGACGCAGCCGCCTACGTGCGCGATGTGGAGTCCCGCGCGAAGGAGGAGGCCGAGAAGAAGGCCCGCAACCTCATCGCCCTGGCTATCCAGCGCTGCGCTGCTGACCACGTGGCTGAGTCCACCGTCAGCGCCATCGCCCTGCCCAACGATGACATGAAGGGCCGCATCATCGGCCGCGAGGGCCGCAACATCCGCGCCCTCGAAACTGCCACCGGCGTTGACCTGCTCATCGACGATACCCCCGAGACCGTCATCGTCTCCGCCTTCGATCCTGTCCGCCGCGAGGTGGCCCGCATCACCGTGGAGCGCCTGATCAACGACGGCCGCATCCATCCCGCCCGCATCGAGGAGACGGTCGAGAAGGCCCGCCGCGAGGTGGATCAGCAGATCCGCGAGGCCGGCGAGGCTGCCGTGTTCGAGACGAATCAGCATGGCATCCACCCCGAGCTGGTCAAGCTCCTGGGCCGTCTGCGCTACCGCACCTCCTACGGCCAGAACGTCCTCAAGCACGCCATCGAGGTCAGCCACATCGCCGGCCTGATGGCCTCCGAGCTGGGCGCGGACGTCCAGCTGGCCAAGCGCGCAGGTCTGCTGCATGACATCGGCAAGGCCGTCGACCACGAGGCCGAGGGCACCCACGTCACCCTGGGTGGCGAGCTGGCCCGCAAGTTCAACGAGAGCCCCGACGTTGTGCACGCCATCCTGGCCCACCACAACGACGTGGAGCCCCAGACCATCGAAGCCGTGCTGGTGCAGGCCGCCGACGCGATCAGCGCCGCCCGCCCCGGCGCCCGCCGCGAGAGCCTGGAGAACTACATCAAGCGCATGACCAAGCTGGAGGAGATCGCCACGTCCTTCGCCGGCGTGGAGAAGTGCTACGCCATCCAGTCCGGCCGCGAGGTGCGCATCATGGTCAAGCCCGACGACGTCACCGACGAGGGCACCAAGGTGCTGGCGAAGGAGATCGCCAAGCGCATCGAGCAGGAGATGGAGTACCCCGGCCAGATCCGCGTGAACGTCATCCGCGAGACCCGTTCCATGGAGTATGCAAAGTGATTTACCTTTCCCCGTCTGCTTCGGCAGACGGGGATTTTTGTGATTTCGTCATGGTTTACGCGATCCTGTTGTGCATCGCGCACCCAAAGGCTCCCTCTCCGAGGGAGCTGTCATCGCGCCTGCGCGATGACTGAGGGAGTTCCCCACAAATTCTCCCCCATCCTCCGCAAGAACCCCCTTCCCCTCCGCGCAGAAATCTGATACAATATCCACAAGCGATCCCCCGTTCAACAAAATAAGCGAGAGGAGCACCACCCGCATGAGCAAGATCACCTTCACCGACCGCAGCATCCTTTTCCAGATGCGCGATGAGACCATCCTCTTTGAGCCCTACGGCCCCGACACCATCCGCGTGCGCGCCACCCGCAACGGCACCTTCTCCGAGGAGAAGTGGACGCTGCTCGACCCCCTGCCCGCCGAATGCACCGTCACCGGCGGCGAACATGACGCCCACATGTCCGTCGGCAGCCTCACCGTCGACGTGTGGAAGGGCTGGCAGCGCTGCGAATTCCGCTTTACCCGCGACGGCAAGGAGATCCTCCGCTCCCGCGAGGACGGCGACCCCGTGACCAAGTACGTCCACCAGGCGGGCGACCTGTACCGCATCCGCGCGCTGTTCAACGCGCAGGAGGGCGAGCACTTCTACGGCCTGGGCCAGGAGCAGCAGCCCTGCTTCGACCGCAAGGGCACCGCCACCGACATCTGGCACTACAACACCAAGTCCGCGCTGCCCTGCGTGTACTCCTCGCTGGGGTACTATTTCCTGTGGAACAACCCCAGCCCCGGCCGCGTGGAATTCGGCCGCAGCCGCACGCTGTGGGAATCCGAGTGCGCCTATCAGGCAGACTACATCATCGCCGCTGCCGCTACCCCCGCCATCGCCATGCGCCGCTACGCCGAGCTGACCGGCTTCAGCCCCGCCATGCCCGAATGGGCCGCGGGCTACTGGCAGTGCAAGCTGCGCTACGAGAGCCAGGATGACCTGCTGGAGGTCGCCCGCAGGTACCACGAAATGGGCGTGCCGGTGGACGCCATTGTCATCGACTACTTCCACTGGACCGAGCAGGGCAACTGGGAATTCGAGCCCAGCCTGTGGCCCGACCCCAAGGCCATGTGCGATGAGCTCTACAGCCTGGGCATCCGCCCCGTGGTGTCCATCTGGCCGACGATCAACCCCGCCAGCCACAACTGGAACGCCATGAACGACGAAAACATGCTCCTGCGCACCGAGAACGGCCAGTACGGCACCTTCGACTTCTACGGCCAGCAGACCTTCATCGACCCCACCAACCCCCGCACCCGCGAGTACGTCTGGGAGCAGGTGAAGAAGGGCTACTACCAGTACGGCATCCGCACCTTCTGGCTGGACGAGGCCGAGCCGGAATTCCACCCGCAGCAGAACAAGCACCTGCGCTACCACATCGGCAACGGCGCGGAGGTCGGCCTGACCTACCCCTACTACTACGCCAAGACCTTCTGGGACGGCCTGAAGTCCGAGGGCGAAACGGAGATCGTCAGCCTGACCCGCGCGGCTTACCCCGGCAGCCAGAAGTTCGGCGCGATCGTCTGGAACGGCGACATCCCCTCCTCCTGGCAGGCCCTGCGGGAATCCGTCGTCAGCGGCCTGAGCATGGCCATGTGCGGCATCCCGTGGTGGAACAGCGACATCGGCGGCTTCCACTCCGGCGACATTGAGAGCGATTATTTCCGCGAGCTGATCGTCCGCTGGTTCCAGTTCGGCCTGTTCTCTCCGGTGATGCGCCTGCACGGCTCCCGCCGCCGCACCAGCTACCAGGTGGACCGCCATCCCGGCGTGAAGGAGCGCTCCGGCGGCGATAACGAGATCTGGTCCTTCGGCGAACAGAATACGCCCATCCTGGCCAGCTACATCCACCTGCGCGAGCGGCTGAAGCCCTACATCCTGGCATGCGCCAAGGCGACCAGTCAGACCGGCGAACCCATCATGCGCCCGATGTTCTTCGATTTCCCGGAGGACAAGACCTGCTACGAGCTGGACGACCAGTACATGTTCGGCCCGGACATCCTCTTCGCGCCCATCATGGAGACCCACACCACCGACCGCGAGGTCTACCTGCCGGAAGGCAAGTGGGTGCGCGTGGGCGGCGGTGAAAAGGTCACCGTCGAGGGCGGCAAGACCGTCACCTGCCATGCGGAGCTTAAGGAGTTCATCGCCTTTGTCCGCGAGGGGGCGGAGGTGCTGAATATCTTCTGAGGAGGCAGTCATGACCATCCCTGCATGGAAAATGGAGAAATACCGCCAGGCTGAGCGCTGGCTGGAGGAAAACAAGGCCTGTGAAAAGGGGCAGACTGTCTTTACCGGCTCGTCGCTGATGGAGGGCTTTCCGGTGGAGCGTTGGGCGGCTGAACTGGGCCCGGACGCCCCGAAGGTTTACAACCGGGGCCTGGGCGGCTTCACCACGCAGGACATGCTTCCTCTTTTACCGGCCATGGTCACGGGCCTGCAGCCCCGCACGGTGTTCATCAACATCGGCACCAACGACCTGTCCGACCCTGCCGTCACCATCGGGATGCTGATGGAGCGTTATGACGAGATCCTCACCCGCATCGAGACGGAGGTCCCCGGCGTGGCACTGGTGCTGATGGCCTACTACCCCATCAATTACGACGCGGCGGACGAGGGCATGAAGGCCAACCTGCGTATCCGCACCAACGAGCGCATCCGCGAAGCCAACCGGGCTGTGGAGGCCCTGGCCCGCCGCCATGGCGCGCGTTATATGGACTTCAACGATCCCCTTACCGACGAGCAGGGTCGGCTGAAGGCTGAATATACCATCGAGGGCATGCACATCCGCGAGGAGGGCTACCGGGCTATCTGGCCCCAGGTGGCGAAGGCGATCATGACGCCTGCGATCTGCTTTGAGGACTACCACGCCGTCCCGGACGACGCCATCACAGAGATCACGCCGGAGGGCATCCGGACGGAAACCGGCGCGTTCATCCGCTTTACGGACTGCGCTGCCAACTTTTCCGCCCTGCACGGCGGTTCCGGCCGATGTGTCGGCGAGCGGGACGCCACCGGCTCCAACCCGTCCATTGACCTCTACACAGCCCCGCTGACGACGCATATCATCTTCGTATCGGGGGGGCCCGCTGGGCCATGGCGCGGCAATGCAGCGCTTCC
>JBGVOA010000131.1:0-1403 GCA_045126095.1 Christensenellales bacterium
CATCCTCAGCTGCGTCCTGCCCGGCGACAGGATCGTGCTGCTGGGCTGCCCGATGCTCTTCCACGATGTGTGCACGGACGGCGTAGCCATGACGGAGCGGATCACCCGCCATGTCAACAGCTGCATCGCCCATGTGGACGAGTTCCTGGGCCTTGATCTTTCCATTTCGGATATCCGCGTGCTGCCTTCGCTTACTGCGATGGTCAGGAACGCCTGAGCGAAACAGTTTCATTCATTTTACGGGAGGTAACGGAAATGGGTATCTTTGATGCGATCAGCAACCTGGTCAAGGGCGAGCTCATCGATGTGATTGAGTGGACCGACAGCTCCAGCAACACGATGGTGCAGCGCTACAACATGGGCGGCAAGGAAATCATGATGGGCGCGCAGCTGACTGTGCGCGAGAGCCAGGTAGCGATCTTCGTCAACGAGGGCGTGATCGCTGACGTTTTCGGCCCCGGCCGTTATGAGCTCTCCACCAGCAACATGCCCGTGATGACCAAGCTCCAGTCCTGGAAATTCGGCTTCAACAGCCCCTTCAAGGCGGAGGTCTATTTCGTCAACACCAAGCAGTTCCTGGATCGCAAGTGGGGCACCTCCAACCCCGTGATGATGCGCGACGCCGAGTTCGGCATGATCCGACTGCGCGCCTTTGGCGTGTACGCGGTGCGCGTGGCGGATCCGGTGGTCTTCCTCAAGGAGGTCTTCGGCACCCGTCCCAACACCACTGTGGAGGACGTGGAGGGCCAGCTGAAGCGCACGATCGTTTCCGGCCTGGCGGACGCCATCGCCGAGAGCAAGATTCCCGCACTGGATCTGGCTGCAAATTACGATGAGCTGGGCAACTATGCGCTGAACGCCATCAATCCCAAGGTTCAGGAGCTGGGTCTTACGCTGACCAGCTTTGTGGTCGAGAACATCTCCCTGCCCGAAGAGGTGGAGAAGACCATGGATCGCCGCACCTCCATGGGCGTGATCGGCGATATGGGCCGCTACACCCAGTACCAGGCAGCGGAAGCCATGCGCGAGGCGGCCAGCAATCCCGCTGGCGGCGCGGGCGCCGGCATGGGCATGGGCGCCGGTATGGCCATGGGTCAGATGTTCGCCCAGGCGATGAGCATGGGTCAGCAGCAGCCCCAGCAGGCGGCGCAGCCTGCTCCTGCGGCTCCCAAGGGCGGCTTCTGCGCGGAGTGCGGCAGCCCTGTTGCTCCTGGTGCCAAGTTCTGTGCTAACTGCGGCGCAAAGCAGGCTGCGGCCGATGTCTGCCCCGGCTGCGGTCAGCCCGTTACCCCCGGTGCGAAGTTCTGCGCCAACTGCGGCCAGAAGCTGTAAGAAGCAAGGAGAATCAAAATGCGTCATTCCGGTTATGTGTTCCAGCAGCAGTCCTCGCAGCCAGCAAGCCG
>JBGVOA010000132.1:0-9135 GCA_045126095.1 Christensenellales bacterium
TGGGCGGCTGGCTGCACCGGCGCTCCAGGCTGGCCGGCCTTGCGGCGGACGCGCTGTTCTGCGTGCTGATGGGGGCCATGCTGCTGGCAGGGCTGTTCCTGTCCGGGGACGGGCTGCGGCTCTATGCCCTGCTGGGGCTGACGCTGGGGGCGCTGCTGGCGCAGGCGGGGATTGTCCCCCTGGTGTGCCTGTGTGTACGCGGGGTGCAAAAACTTTTCCGACGCAGGCAGGAATGAGCGCATACTGTGCAGAATACCTCGTGTACGAAAGATTGGCCGCCCGGCGGCGAAGGAGGGGAGCAGCATGGGACATAAGACGATCACCTGGCGAGGAATGATCTTCATTTCCGTGGCGATGCTCCTTTTGTTTGCCGTGGCCATGGTGCGCGAAGCGAACCACCGCAACGCCATGGAGGCGCAGTATGACCAGCGTCAGCGGGGCATTGTGCAGCAGGAGCAGCAGCTGGCCTCGCTCCGGAATGAGCTTGCCCGCGTGGGCACCGACGGCTATGTGGAAAACGAGGCGCGCGAGCGGTACGATTATGTGCGCGAGGGCGAAGTGCGCTTTGTGTTCTCCGACCCGGAGAAGCTGACCTACTACACCGAGGATGAGTGGGAAATCATCATGGACGAAGAACTGTATCCAACCTATTGACAAGGGGTCTTTGCGTGCTGCGAAGTCCCCTTGCATTTTTATCTGACCATTCAAAGGACGGGAGGAGTGCTCAGGATGCTTGTGGCAGTGATCGGGATCGGCTCTAATTCTGTCAGGATGCTGCTGGCGGAGGTTGGCGGAGGCGAAATGCGGCGCATCCGGCGCGACCGCGAGGGCACGCGTCTGTTTGCGGGGCTCAGCGCCCAGCGCTGCCTGTCCACCGGGGCGATGGAGAGCACGGCGGCTGCGGTGAGCCGCATGGCGGCCGACGCGCGGGCTGCCGGGGCGGAGCGCATCCACCTCTTTGCCACCAGCGCCACCCGCGACGCAGCCAATCAGGCGGAATTTGCGGCGCTGATCGCAGAACGGGCGGGGCTTGAAATGGAAATCTGTCCGGGCGAACGGGAGGCAGCGCTGAGCTTCCTGGGTGCGGCGGGCCGGGGCGACTGCGGCGTGATCGATATCGGCGGCGGCTCCACGGAGGTTATCGTGGGTGCGGGGACGAGCCTGCGCTGTGCGCTCTCCTGCCAGATGGGCGCGGTGCGCCTGGCCGGGCAGTACCCCATCCGTGACCACGGCGACCTCAGCTATGTGGAGGAGGCCGCCCGGAGCATTCTCCTTGCGGGCCTGGAAAGCCATCCCACGCTGAGCATGCCGGAAAAGTGGTATGGCACCGGCGGCACCTTCACCACCCTGGCGGCCATCGTGCGGCAGGTGCACTGGACGGAGCGCACCTACATGCACGGCACGGTGCTGACCCTCCGTCAGGTGGAGCAGACGGCACGCAGCCTGGCGGACATGCCCCTGGAGCTCCGCCGGAAGCTGCCGGGGCTGCAGCCCAACCGCGCGGACATCATCGTCCACGGCATGTGCATATTGCTGGCCTGCATGCGCACGCTGGGCATTGAGGAGATCACCGTGAGCGAGTATGGCAACCTGGAGGGCTACGTCCGCAGCGTCTACGGCGGTTAACGGAATGTTTACCGGCGCGCCCTTGCGCCGGCGGCGCGGCTGCGGTATAATGGGAGGTACGCTGCATATCAGCGAAGGAGCATCAAGGAGTGATATTTATGAAGAAGGCTGCATGGCTGTGCCTGCTGCTGGCGCTGGCGCTGCTGCTGACCGGCTGCGCCAAGGATGAGAGCAAGGAGCTGGAAAAGAGCGCTGTCCGTGTGGGCAATGTGGTGTACACCTATGGCGACCTGCTGGACGTGGAGGCTTCCACCCGCAGCTACTACGAGCAGATGGCGCAGCTGTACGCCATGTATGGCATGGAGGCCCAGATGCCCACCGATGCGCAGCTCCGCGAGGAGGCGCTCAACACCCTGCTGTGGCAGGCGGTGGTGCTGGACAAGGCTGACCAGATGAAGCTGAGCACCCTCACCGGCGCTGAGCAGGCGGAGGTTTCCGCCCGCACGGACGCCGCCATGGCGGACTACCGCGCCCAGGCGCTGGAGCTGCTGGCGCTGCCCGAGGATACGGCGGAGGCGGACAAGTCCGCGGCGGTGGACGCATTCCTGGCGGAGTCCGGCGTGACCCGCGAGGCCGTGTGGCGCGTGGAGCGGGATAATTTCATCATCGACAAGACCCAGGCCTGGGCCGTGGCGGACGTGAAGGTGACGGAGGCGGAATTCCTCGCCGACTACAACGAGCATGTGGCCAGCGCGCAGTCCTCCTACGAGGCTGACCCCTTTGCCTACGGCATGGCGCGCCAGAATGGCGAAACGGCCTTCTACGCCCCTGCGGGCTACCGCGAGGTGGAGTGGCTGCTGGTGGACTACACCGAGACGGACATGGCGGCGATGAGCGCCATCGACAACGCGCTGACCGCCGCGGAGGCTGACGCGGAGGCCGCCGAAACCCAGGTGCGGGAGCTGCTGGGTGCGGACGCAGACGTCGACACGCTGGTCGCCCAGGTGATCGTGACGCTGGATGAGGTGACCGACCCTGCGGCCATCACCGTGCAGGAAACGGTTGCAGGCTTTGAGCCCCCGCTGAGCGAGGAGGCCACGGCGGCGCTGATGCGTCTGGCGGGCGCCCGCACGCTGGTCAGCGCCTATGAGGAGCAGCTGGCCCTGGCCACCGATGCGGCGGAAGCCGCCCTGGCCCCGGAGGTGGCGGAGATCCTGCGCCGCCTGGAGAACGGCGAGGAATGGGCCCGCGTCAGGGAGCACTACAACGACGATACCGGCCTGCTCTACGGCAGTCCCGTGGTGTGCCAGGGTTTCCCCTATGCGCCCGAGGGCTATGTGGCCAAGGCGATGGAGCTGGCAGCTCCCGGCGCCAGCGATGCGGTGTATGTGGAGGGCTACGGCTGCTTTGTGATCCGCTACATGGCGGATGTGCCCCAGGGCCCTGTGGCGCAGGACGCCGTGCGCGAGCACATCATGGAGGAGCTGCTGACCAGCAAGCAGCAGCAGAGCTTCTCCTCCACGGTCAACATCTGGTCGGACGCGGCAGCGAGCCGGATGATCATCAACTACAACCTGCTGGGGCAGTAAACAGGAGCATCAAAAAACGGAGGCCGGCGCGCATTTGCCGGTCTCCGTTTATGTTGTCAGCGCTTGCTGGCCAGGATGGGGATGAGCAGGAACACCAGCCAGCCGGGGTGCCACCAGTTGCAGACGGTGCCCAGCAGCAGGTAGATGATGGTGATCATCACTGGGTTGCCCAGCAGGCGCACGGGCTGGCGCTCGCTCTCGGGCAGGTAGTAGAGCGGGATGGTGAGGAAGATGATCCAGCCGGGGTGCCACATGTGGAACACAAAGCCCAGCACCAGATAGGCGAAGGTGACAAAGACGGGGTAGGGGAAGCGCATGCGGCGGCGTTGGGCCTCGCGGGCGGCCTCTTCGGCGTTGCGGGCGGCTTCCTCGGCGGCCTGACGCGCCAGATGCTCGTAGTAGCTGCCGTTGGGCAGCGGGTCCTCCGTGTCGGGCGCGGCGGCGGAGGCGTTGTACTGCGCCTCTGCGTCCTCCTCGGCGGGGGCCTCGTATTCGGCGGACTCTGCGTCCGCAGCGCGGGCGGCCTCGGGCAGCTGCAGGCCCAGCAGCGTATCCAGCGACACGCCGTAGAGCTGCGCCAGGGCGATCAGATTATCCGTATCGGGCGAGGACTCGGCCCGCTCCCACTTGGAAATGGCCTGCCGACTCACGCCCAGGCGCTCCGCCAGCTCCTCCTGGGAAAGGCCGTGGGTGCGGCGCAGCTCTGCCAGACGGTTTGCACATTCGATGGTCATAGGTGTTCCTCCTTCATTTGTGTACGGGCATATGATAGCGCAACTGGCGGCAGTTGACCACCAATTTTGCTTGACAGGGACCGCAACTATTGGTTTCCAGGGTAGGTTATGGGCGATTTTCGCCGGATTCCTCCGGTGGATACAGATTCCGCAGCCAGTCCGTCCCGCTGTCGAGCGAAACGCTTTGGAGCGTGCCGTCGTTGTTGAAGTAAAGAGTGGCATAGCGCGCCTCGCCGTTTTCGTCCGCCAGCTGATAGACATAGCCGATATCGTGGGCGTTGGGCTCGCCGAAGGCCTGCTGCACGGCGGCGAGGGTCGGGTTCGCCCGGAGGACGGCGCACAGCTCCGCCTCGGGGATGGTGCGCGGGAACTCCGTCCAGATGTGCGGGTAGTTGTTGATGCGGCGGGTCTGATAATCCGTGCCGGTGTAGGCGTGGACGAACAGGCCGTCCCCCGCAGGAGAAGTGAAGCTCTCGCTGATGTAGAGATAATCGGAATACAGGGCGATGCGCGTGGCCCCGATGACATCGGGTTCCTCCTGGTGGCGGTAGATCTGCTCCAGATGGACGAAATAGGGCGTGCCGTCGATATACAGGTCAATGCGGAAGGAGGCGTGCTCGGAATGCTCCGTGCGGCTGCGGGTTTCGCCGCTGCTGTTCAGGCCGTCCCATTCTGCGCGGAGGGTGCGGCCTTCCGTCAGGGCAAGCAGCTCCCGGATGGGCGTATCCAGGTCGCAGGAGGCCTGCACCTTCGGGGAGAACAGCGCCTTGAGGGCCGCCGCGTCCCGGGTCTCCAGGGCTGTGGTAAAGTGTGTCAGCAGCTGCAAGCAGGCGTCCTCCGACCGTTTGGAGTGGCTGATCATGGAGGCCATGCGCGAGTAGCAGCCGGTCAGCAACATGCAGGAAAGGAGCATCAGGGCAAGCAGGCGGCGTTTCATCAAATCCCTCCTTTGCACCGGGGGAGTATGCTCTTATTGTAAGCCTGCGGCGGCGATATGTCCATTAGTGCAGCATTAAAATATGGCAAAAAATCAGGCAGCGGGCAGGGAATGGGGCCTGTATGAAGAAATTATGCAAAAAATGCAGCAATTTGCGAACATTTCCGGTAGGCAGCGCGTCTAATAAGGTGTACAATTATATCATCCCGAAATATGTGTAAACTTTTGAGGAAGGGGGGGACGGACATGCGGCTGCGCAGATTCCTGGCGGTGCTTCTGGCGTGTCTGTATCTTCCCCTTTCCGCCTTTGCGCAGGACATGCAGCCTTCCCCGGAGGACGGCCGGGCAAACCGCGCGCTGCTGGTGGGCTGCGACCGGTTCCTGAGCCAGCCGGAGACCACGCCGTCCTCCGCCAACAACGTCAATCGCATGGCGCAGGCCCTCACGGGGGGCACGCTGGCGCTGGAGCTTCTGCTGACGCGTCCGGAGGGCGTGGGCTCCCTGGGCGACCTGGCGGGTCTGGTGCTGGACACCTTTGACGGTGCGGACGAGGACGACGTGAGCTACTTCTACATCAGCACCCACGGCCTGTGGCAGGAGGGCATGGGCAGCAGCGGCATGACGCTGCTCCTCTCCGACGGCGAAAGGGAAACGGGCGTGACCGCCATGCAGCTGCGTACCATCTTCGACCAGGTGCCGGGCAAAAAGGTGCTGATGCTGGACGCATGCCATGCCGGCGCGATGATCGGCAAGGGCGTGGACGATCGGCTGATGAATGTGTTCTCCGGGCCGGATTATGTGGTGGTGTGCTCCTCGGGCGGCGCGGAGGAAAGCTGGTTCTGGTCGGGCGAGATCAGCGGCGAGCGGCTGGCGGGCGCGGGCTACTTTTCCGGCGCGCTGGTGCGGGCGCTGTCCGTGGAGGGCGGCTTCTGCGCGGATGACAACTGCGATGGCGCCATCACCCTGACGGAGCTCAAGCGCTGCCTGCTGGATTCCCATGGCGCGTCCGTGGTGCGCACCTATCCGGAGGAGAGCGAGTTCAACCTCTTCACCTACGACGTCAGCCAGTACGCCGGCCGCCGCAGAGAGGCGCTGGTGGAGGGCGTGAGCTTCGAGTCGGAGGTGCTTCTGCCCCAGGAGCCGACGGTCTACTTCAGCTTCAATGTGGTCAGCACCGTGCAGGTGGCCTACCAGATCGTCCGCCACCAGAATGGCCGCTGGGATTTTGATAATGCCCAGCTGATCTACGACAACAATGGCGAATACGGCTACTGGCCCCTGCCCGGGCGGCTCCTGACCCCGGGCATGAAGCAGCGCGCCATCACCCTGGACCGCACGGCGGCAGGGGATTCGGGCTATGTGCTCGTGCAGCTGCTGACCATCGAGCGGGGCATGCCGGAGGTCGTTTGCTCGCGGGTGCTGTGCGTGCCCCCGGAAATGGGCGATCCCCTCCTGTCGGTGGATGCGCCTGCCGCCTTCTGCCCGGACAGCTACGAGGAGCTGACCTTCATCGTCCGCCATGAGGTGCCCTGCGAGCTGACGGTGACCATCATCGACGAGGAGGGCAACACCGTGCGCCGCCTGTCCTCCCGACAGACGACCCGCCCGGAGATGCTTTCTCCCCAGGGGACCTGCTTCACCTGGGACGGCATGGACGGCGATGGCCTGCGCGTGCCGGACGGTGCATACCGCATCAAGGTGCGCGCCTATGTGGGCCAGGACAGGTATGAGTTCATTTCCGATCCCGTGTTGCTTTTGGCCATGGTGGGCTGAACAAGATATACGAGGCTGTCGTGCTGTCAATGGCGCGGCAGCCTTTTGAGGTGGGTATCGGGCAAAATGGCGGGGTAGGTATTGGGTGAAACGGGCGAAATCCGGCGAGATGAAATGGAATTGTTACATCATTATGTTGACAATGGGGGCCGCTCTGCCGTAAAATAAGATAGGAAAAATGTCTGTATTTTGGGCGGCGCGGCAAAGAATGGCCAAGCGCCCGGAAAAACCACGGAGGAAAACAGCCATGCGTTTATGGGAGCGAATGAAGGGCCGCACAGGGATGCTGATGCTGCTGGCAGCGCTGCTGGTGGTGGTGCTGGCATGCACTGCGCTGGCGGAAAGCTATCCCTTTGGGGGTACGATCAACGCGGAAACGAATATGCGCCGTACGCCCAAGTCCAACGAGTCCAACGTGATCACGCGCATCCCGGAGGGGGAGGGCGTGACGGTCATCGGCGCGTCGGGCAACTTCTACCGCATCGAATATGACGGGAATACGGGCTATGTCTTCAAGAAGTATGTGGACAAGGGCGGCAGCGTCGGCGGAAGCGCGGGCAGCAGCAATGCCTTTACCGCCACGGGCTATCCCTATGAGACCGTGTGCATCGAGGCGGTCAACCTGCGCAAGAGCAGCTCCACCTCGGCCAAGAAGCTGGCTTCCATCCCCGTTGGCGGCAAGGTGACGGTGCTGAGCCTGAACGGCTCCTGGGCCAAGGTGACCTACAACGGCACCACCGGCTGGTGCAAGAAGGATTACCTGCGCCTGGCCACCATCGTCAAGGGGACGCCCACGCCCAGCGCGGGCCCGACCCTCTCCCCTCTGGAGGACGCTTCCAGCTACCAGGTGCTGCAGTCGGGCTCCGACGGCAGCCAGGTGATGGCGCTGCAGGAGGCGCTGATCGAGCTGGGCTACCTCAAGGGCTCGGCGGACGGCGTGTACGGCAATGCCACTGCCCAGGCCGTTATGGCCTTCCAGCGGCAGAACTCCTACCCCATCACGGGCATTGTGGACGCGAACCTGCAGGCCTTTATCTTCAACGGCAAGCCGCAAAACGCCCAGGGCGTCAAGACCGAGGTGAAGACGCTCCCGGCCATTGAGGGCATCACGGTGTCCTCCGGCGACCGGGGATTGCTGGTGCGCACCATCCAGAGCGAACTGAAGGCGCTGGGCTACTACACCGGCGCGGTTTCCGGCAGCTATGATGCGGCGACGGTCAAGGCCGTCCGCGCCTTCCAGAAGGCCAACGGCCTCAAGCAGGACGGTGTGTGCGGCGGCGATACGCAGACCCTGCTGCTGAGCGGCGGGGCGCTGTCCTCCGGCGCAACGCCGACTCCCACCCCCACGCCGACTCCCACGCCCCTGCCCACCTTTGAATTGCCCGAGGGCAAGGTCCGCCAGGGCAGCCGCGGCGACGACGCGAAGCTGGTGCAGCAGCGCCTGATCTCCCTGGGCTACCTGGAGGGCCGCGCAGACGGCGCTTTCGGCAGCAAGAGCGTGGCGGCCCTCAAGGCCTTCCAGCGCAAGAATGGTCTGGAGGCGGACGGCGTGGCCGGCAGCGGCACCAATGCGGTGCTCTTCAGCCACCTGGCGCTCCGGGCGGATTATGAGCCCATCGGCACCCCCGCCCCCACGACCCAGTCCACCGGCACCCCCGCGCCCTCCTACGCCCCCGTGACGCAGGATAACGTGGTCGTCATCCGCCAGGGCGTGACGGGCGAGGCCGTCCTCCGCCTGCAGCAGCGCCTGACGCAGCTGGGCTACTACAACTCTGCGATGGACGGCGTGTGCAAGGCGGACGACGTGGCCGCCATCCGCGCCTTCCAGCGCATGAACCGCCTGGATGTGGACGGCGTGGCCGGCTACGGCACCCAGAGCGTCCTCTATGCATCCACCGCCATCATGGACAACGGCCAGATGGCCGGCGGCGCGGTGGATACCTTCACCACGCTGAAGAAGGGCATGGTGGGCGACGCGGTGCGTCAGCTGCAGCAGCGCCTGATCCAGCTGGGCTACCTGAGCGGCACGGCGGACGGCATCTACGGCACGGATACCGCCGAGGCCGTCTACAACTTCCAGAAGCGCAGCGGTCTGAACCGTGACGGCGTGGCGGGCGCCAAGACCCTTGCGGCCCTCTACAACATCAACGCCGCGCAGCCCACCGCGACTCCGACGCCCAGCCGAGCGCCGGCCAGCGTCACCATCAACACCAGCACCACCCTCCGCCAGGGCGATGTGAGCAGCAGCGTGCAGACCATGCAGGAAAAGCTGATCTCCCTGGGCTATCTGGAGGGCGTGGCGGACGGCAACTTCGGCCCCAAGACCTACCGTGCCGTGAAGGCCTTCCAGCGCGCCAACGCCCTGGACGCTGACGGCATCGCGGGCAGCCAGACCCTGGCGGCGCTCAACAAGGCGGGCGTGAGCAACAGCGGCACGACCGGCCCCATCATCAGCGCGCCCACCGTGACCACTGCCCCCGGCGCAAGCGTCGAGCTGGGCACCACCGTGCGTGTGTCCGCCGAGAACGTGGTTTAC
>JBGVOA010000133.1:0-8325 GCA_045126095.1 Christensenellales bacterium
ACGATCGACGGCCAGCTGAAGCCCGGCGAGCTGCTGAATCCCGGCGAGTGGATCGCCATCCTGGACGGGCCCCTCAGCGGCGTGTATCTGCTGGACGAGTTCGGTGCGCTGCCCGGCGCGCCGGACGCTTCCTGGAGGGGCTGCATCTGCCTGCTGAATCCGCCCCCGTCCTTCCTGCGCCTGTGCGGCGAGATTGCCGCCTGGGCCAGGGAGCACGCCGACCCTTCCCTGCGCAGCGAGCGCTTCGGCGAATACAGCCGCACGCTGGAGCATAGGGACTGGACGCAGGCCTTCGCGGCCTCGCTGGCCCCCTTCTTCCGCATGTACACGGAGGTGAATCTCTGATGCTGACGGACTATTTCGAGCCCTTCATGCTGCTGGAGCGCAGCGCCGAGCCGGATGACCTGGGCGGCGAAACCGTCGCCTGGAAGCCCGTCACGGATTTCAAGGGCGCCGTGACCCACACCTGCGGGGAGGAGATCTCCGTGGGCGGACGGGCCGCCGTGCGCCAGACGCCCATGCTGCTGCACGAAACGGACGTGACCCTCGTGCAGGGCGATTATGTCCGCCGGGAGCGCGACGGCGCGATCTACCGCGTCTGCGGCGGCTCGAACGGCATGCGCACCCCCGCCTTCTCCGGGCTGCAGTTTGCCCAGGCGGCGGTGGAAAGGCTGGTGATCTGATGCTGACAGAGCTTTACAGGCAGCTGACCGCGCTGCTGGCGGAGGCGGGCTATCCCGCCTGGTCGGTGGACGCAGTGCCGCCGGACGCCCCGTTCCCCTTCGTGACCCTCCAGGTGCGTCCGGCAGCCTCCCTGCACGGCCTGGGCCGGGTGACGCTGACCGGCTGGCTGCGCGGCCCCTGCCGCCACGCCGACCGCCTTGCCCTGGCGGACGCACTGCTGCGCCTCGTGCCCTCCGGCGGACTGAAGCTGCCGCTGACAGACGGGCTGGCCGTCCTCCACCGGGGCGACCGGCTGGACGTGGAATGGCCTGAGGCCCCCGGCGCGATGGGCGTGACGGTGAAGCACGAGCTGCGGCTGATGGGAGGTACGACCGATGCTTGACGCGATTCACCCCCGCACCCACGAGCACCTGCAGCTGGGTGAGGGCGTACTCCTGCGCGGCGTTGACCTGGATGCTGCGCTGCTCTCCGGCCGCCCCGCCGCCTACCTGGCCCAGGCCATGGAGGACGATCGCTTCCTCATCGGCGCAACGAAGGCCGGCTGCGTCTTCCGGTGCGTTCCTGCTGTGCTGGACGCGACCCGCGGCCATCGCACCCCTGCCCTGGGCGAAACGCTCATCGGGCGGTGGGAGATCACCCTCTCCGGTACGCTGATGGAGGTCACGCCGGAAAACGCCTCGATGCTGCTCAATCAGCCGCTGTACGAGTCCACCGGCGGACAGGCGGTGCTCGCCCCCGATCCGGCCCCTGCGCCGGATGCGCACCCGGATGTGTGCTGGGTGGGCGATACCGGCGGCGGGCTGCTGGCCATCCACCTGCGCTGCCCCGTATCCATCGGCGGGATGATCTTCCGCGCCATCCGCAACGGCCTGGGCGAGGCAGACTTCACCCTCATGGCCCACAAGCGCGACCCGCAGGAGACCTGCCTGCCCTGCCGCCTGATGTGGCTCAAGGAGGCGAGCGCATGACCCTATTGCAGCTGGTAGCCCTCGTGCCGCCCATGTGCCGCATGGCCGCCGATCCCGACCTCCGCCAGGCGCTGGCCGCCCATTCGGAGGACGCGGAGGCGGACTTTGCTCCCCTGGCGGCGGCGATGGCCCGTCACCCGGAGGATGCGCAGCGCGTGATGACCCTGCTGGGCAGCGGCGATCCCCCGACCACGCAATCCCTGCGCCGGCGCTTCTCCCGGGAGGCGCTGGCCTTCTTTCATTTGTGCGGACAGTGCACGCCGGAGGAGCTGCTGTGCGTGCTGACCCGCTGCACCGTGACGCCCACGGCGGAGGCCGTCGCCCTGATGGTTGGCGAACGCCGCCGCGAGGAGGCCGTCCGCCAGTGCGCCCTGCGGATGCTCTGGCTGCTGGGCGACGGCTCCCTGCCCGACCCCTCCGCCCTGTTTCCCGCCCCCACGCCCCCGCGCAGCGCCGCCGATGTAACCCGCGACACGCTGCGCCGCCTGAAGGAGGTGCATCCATGAGTTCCACGCCCTTCCCCGCCGTTAAGGCATATCCGCTGCCCATCGCCCTGAAAGCGCCGCGCATTTCCGCTGCGGAGGACGCGCCTGCGCCGTCCGCCGTGGAGCGCGCCTCCGATGAGCAGCCGGACGACTTCGCTGCGGCCGTATCTGCCCAGATCGCCCGCCGCGCCCGACAAAGGAGGTATACCGGTTGATCCCCCGCTTTTCCTGCGCCCTGAATGGCGTATCCCCCGAAGAAATCGACCCCGCACTGCTTTTGACTGACGTGACCGAGCTGCCCCCGCGCCGCCGCGTGTCCAGCGTGCCCACGGTACGCCACGGGCTGATGCTGCTGCGCCGCGTCCGCGAGAGCCTCACGGTGCGCCTGCGCTTCCTCATCCCCGAATACGATCCCGAGCGCCGTCGCGCCCTGGCCCGGAAGCTCCACGCCTGGGCTTCCCCCGGCGGACTGCTCACCACCAGCGACCGCCCCGGGCAGCAGCTCCGCGTCATTTGTGATACGCTGCCGCTGCTCTCCGCGATGAGCTGGTCGGACGAATTGGAGATCGACCTCACCGCCTGCCGCGTACCCTTCTGGGAGTACGCCGAGGAGAACCGCGTGGTTACCGGCGGCGCCGCCATGCTGACGCTTCCCGGCGACGCGGAGGAGATCCCCGTTGCCTGCGAGGTAACGAACCTCGGCACGGCTGCCCTCACCGACCTGACCCTCGTCTGCGGCGATACCCGCATGGTCTTTTCCGGCCTTGCGCTTGCGCCGGGGGACAAGCTGGCCCTGTCCGCTGACGGCGATCTGCTTCGTGCCGAGACCACCGATGGCAGCGTGCTGCTGCACCGCACGGCGGACTCCTCCGACCTGCTTCTGGCGGACGGCGGCGTGCAGACGGCTGTGTCCGTCACCGCCTCGCAGCCCGTGCAGGCCGTTTTCCATGCAAGGGGGCGGCTGCTGTGACCATCCGACTGCCCCGCCTGCTCTCCCCCGACGGCACGGAGCGCTGCCGCCTTGCCCCCGTGAAGCTGCAGCTGGAATTGTCCCTTGCGCCCCTCTCCACGGCGGAGATGACCCTCCCCGCCGACGGCCCCGACGTTTGCGTCCGCGACCTGATTGAAATCTACGACGAGAATGGCTCTGTCGGGATCTTCCGCGTGACGGAGATCGAAGCGCAGCCCGGCCTGACCCGCCTCGTCCGCCTGGAGCACGGCCTGGTCACCCTGGAGGACGGCGTGGTGCCCGCCATGAGCCTCACCGGCTCGGCCCGCGAGGTGCTGTCCGCCCTGCTCGTCCACCAGCCGGAGGTGCGCTGGGCCCTGGGCGAGGTCGCCCTGCCGGAGGACGCGACGGTGCTCTTCACCTGCGGCTGCCAGAACCTGCTTTCCGCCCTGACGCAGCTGATGGATCTGCTCCCCGACGGCCTGATGCTCGCCTTCGACCAGACGACCACCCCCTGGACGCTGCACCTGCGCGAAATGGGCGACGACGACCTCTGCGAGGGCCGCCTTTCCCGCAACCTGACCGCCCTGCGCATCGTGACGGACGCCTCCAACCTGTGCACCCGCGTCTACCCCTTCGGCGCGGGCCAGGGCACGGAGCGCATCGGCCTTGCCCCGCTGACCGGCCAGGACTACCTCGACTCCCCTGCCATGGCGGACTGGGGCTGCATCAGCCGCACCTTCACCGCCGGCGCCGTCTTCGATGCGCCCACCCTGCGGGCCGTGGCGGAGAAATACCTGGCACGGCACAGCGCCCCCACGGTGAGCATCACGGCGGAGGCCGTCGACCTGAGCGCCATAACCGGCGAAACGGCGGACAGCTTCCGCCTGGGCCGCCTGTGCCGCCTGGCCCTGCCGGATCACAACCTCGCCCTGCAGGAGCGCATCGTCGCCATCACCCGCCCGGACGTGATCGGCCAGCCCAGGCGCGTCACGCTGACCCTCTCCAACCGCCTGCACGATGCGGCGGACGAAATCGCCGACCTCCTGCGGGAGGTCACCGCCAGCCGCGTCATCGGCGGACGCGTCACCGATGTGACCACCCATTCCCGCGCCGAGGGCACCTCCACCTCCCCCATCGAGCATTATTTCCGCGTGGAGGACTGGGCCGCCGTGCTCTCCTGCGAGGTTGTTTTCGATGCGGACGACGGCGTGCGCGTGGTGGGCGTGACGGTGGACGGCAACACCGTTTCCGACCTGGTCTACCACGACGGCCGCTTCGACGCGCTGCCCTACCTGCGCCGCGACAGCCTGGGCGTGATCTCCACCGGTCGGCACACCCTCGCCATCTTCCCCGACAGCGGCGCGGTCAACTCCACCGTGACCATGAAGGTCATCGAAAAACTCTGACAAGGAGGCTCCCATGATCGATATCCCGCAGCTGATCGCAGACTTTGAGGCCTGCATCGGCTGGCCCTACAAATCCCCCGGCACGAACGACGAGCGCGGCATCGACTGCTCCGGCATGTTCGTGCGCGCCTTCCGCCTCCAGGGGGAGAGCATCTACCACGGCAGCAACACCATCTGGCGCAGGCACCTGGCCGAAAAGGGGCCCATCCGCTCCGCAAGCGACCTGCAGCCCGGCATGGCCGTGTTCAAATGGAAGGAGGCGACCCCCGCCAAATTTTCCGACGGCCTGGGCGATTTCTGCCACATCGGCCTGGTCACCAGCGTATCGCCCCTGCGCATCGTCCACGCCTCCACCGAGGGCATGAAGGTCAAGGCGGACGCGAAGCTGGGCAAGTGGCGCTACTGGGGCGTGCTGTCCGCCGCGCCCCTGTCCCCGGAAAAGGCCACCCTCCGCCGGGGCGATACCGGCCCCGGGGTGACCGCCCTGCAGCAGGCACTGCGCTCCCTCGGCTACGACCTGGCGGCGGACGGCGTGTTCGGCCCCGTTACCCGCAGGTGCGTCAAGGCCTATCAGCGCGCCCGCGGCCTCTCGGCGGACGGCATTGTCGGCCCGCTGACCTGGGCCGCCCTGGGAGGTGACGGCTTTGCCTGACGCCGTTCTCGTCGCCCTCATTTCCGGCCTGTGCACCCTGGTGGGCAGTCTCGCCGGTGTGATGGCCACCACCTCCGTCACCTCCTATCGCCTGAAGCGCCTGGAGGATGAGGTGGGCAAGCACAACCGCATCATCGAGCGCACCTACCGCCTGGAGGGCCGCATGGACGAGGTGGAGCACGACGTCCGCGACCTCAAAGGCTACCACAGACCCAACGCACATTGAAAGGAGAAACACCCCATGCAAATCAACTGGAAGGTCCGCCTGCGCAACCGCGTGTGGCTGACCACGCTCCTGGCGACACTCGTCGCCTTCATCTTCGACCTGCTGGCCCTGCTGGATGTGGCCCCCGCCATCACCCAGGACACGGTGCTGCAGGCCATTTCCGCCCTGCTGACGCTGCTGACCGCCCTGGGGGTAGTGGTTGATCCCACCACCCCCGGCGCGCAGGACTCAGACAGGGCCATGGAGTATTGAAACAGCCGCCGTCCGGCCCCGCACCGGGCGGCTTTTTTGCGTTGCCCGGTTTCGCTCCGCACCGACTTGTGGTATAATCCCTTTGACAGAATTCCGCAAAAGTCGAGGTGTTACCGATGCTCTTTGAGGTCGTCCGCGAAATCTTCGTTCCCTTCCTTGGCACCACCCTGGGCGCGGCAAGCGTCTTCTTCGTCCGCAGGGCGCTGCCCCGCGCCTTCCAGCGGGCCCTGACCGGTTTTGCTGCCGGCGTGATGGTCGCTGCCGCCGTGTGGGGGCTCATCATCCCGTCGATGGAGCAGTCCGCCGGCATGGGCAGCCTGGCCTTCATACCTGCGCTGGTAGGGCTGTGGCTGGGCTTCCTGTTCCTGATGCTGCTGGACAGGGTCGTCCCCCACCTGCATCAGAACGCCGCCTGCCCCGAGGGCATGCCCTGCAACCTCCGGCGCACGTCGATGATGGCTCTGGCAGTTGCCCTGCACAACCTGCCCGAGGGCATGGCCGTGGGCGCAGTGCTGGCCGGCATGCTAAATGGCGATGCGGGCATCAGCGCCGCGGCGGCCGTCACCCTGTCCATCGGCATCGCCATCCAGAATTTCCCCGAGGGCGCGATTATCTCCATCCCCCTCAGGGAGGAGGGCCTCAGCCGCCCCCGCGCATTCCTCATCGGCGCGCTTTCCGGCGTGGTGGAGCCCCTGGGTGCGCTGCTGACCCTGCTGGCCGCCAGCTTCATCCTGCCCGCCCTGCCCTACCTGCTGGCCTTCGCCGCCGGTGCCATGCTCTATGTGGTAGTGGAGGAGCTCATCCCCGAAATGTCCGAGGGCGAGCACTCCCATGTGGGCACCATCCTCTTCGCCGTGGGCTTCTCGGTGATGATGGTGCTGGACGTGCTGCTCGGCTGACATACGCAAAACGCCCGGAGCCATTCGCAGCTCCGGGCGCCGTGTTGTTTTTTGGGGACAGATCAGTGGAACACGATCTCCGCCGATTCTGCCAGAGCATTGATCCGCTCCGCCAGCGCGGCCTGGGACATTTCGGTGTACAGCACATAGGACAGCGCGTCGCGCACTTCCTCCGTCATTTCCAGCGCGCCGCCGGGCACGTCGCTGAGGTAATAGAGAATGTGCACGCCCAGGTCGCTGGCGAAGGGCTCGCTCCAGCAGCCGGGGGCCGCCATCCTGTCAGAGAAGGCCGCCGCCACAAAGGCGTCCTCCCACACAGCGGACTCGCGGTGCACCTGATAGCCGGTCTCGTAGAAGCTTTCATTGGCGAAGTTCGCATCCGTGCCGTATTCCGCAATCAGCGCCGTGAAGGCCTCGCCGCCCTCCAGGCGCGTGTTGATCTCCTCCACCGTGGCCTGCACGCTGCTCAGGCGGGCCGCATCGTCCTCACCCTGGGCAGGCAGGAGGATCTGCAGCACCCGGCGGTATCCCTCCGGCACAAACCACACCTCGCTGCCGCCGCTCACCGCCGCCTCAAAAGCCGCCACGTTCTCTGCATACATTTCGCGGCTGGCAGCCACGCGGGCCTCATAGGCAGCCTGCACCACCTCGTCGGTGATGGCGTTCTCGCCCAGCAGCCATTCGTAGTAGTTGACCTGCGCCAGCTGCATGCGGAACTCGTCCACATAGGTCTGCTCGTTCACGCCCAGGCCGTCCGCGTAGGACAGGGCGTATTCGCGCATGTCGAAGTCCTCGGTCAGGTCGAGCGTCTGACGCATCATTTCGCCCACGTCCGCCAGCGCATTCTCCCACGCCAGGTGACCCTGCTCCACGCACCAGGCCTCGTTTTCCGCCCCCACATCGAAGCAGCCCTGGGCGCGCATATCCTGCTCCACCAGCTTCTGCTCAATCACATGGGTCATCGCCAGGTCCTGCACATAGGCGTAGGTCGCGTTGTCATACACGTCCAGGCCCATGGCCATATACTGGTACAGGTAGACGCTCTCAATGGCCGCGTATTCGTCATAAAACACGTTTTCACCGTTGACGGTGGCCACCACCGGGTTTTCCGTCTCCGCCAGGGCAGGCAGCACCATCAGCAGCGCCAGCAGCAGGCACAACGCACAGGTCAGCTTCTTCATCATTCATACCTCGCTTTTATCTGGGGCGCACAGGCTTATGCTTCCGTCAGAAGCACATGCGTGTGCGTCCCCTTCGCACGTTCGTGATAAACCACAAATGCACCAGAGACGTCCAACCGGATCACTCCGGCTCGCGCTGGCCGCCTCTGGTGCATCATGCGTCTATTGGGCCGGGGAGGCCTGACAGCCTAAACCGTCAGGCCGTCCCCGGTGGTTCAAATCTTAGTAGCTCAGACCGAACCAGGCACGGTAGTAGTTGCCCTCGGAGTCGCAGTAGGCGTAAGAACCGCCGGGCACGTTCTCCAGGATGGCGGGATCGATGTACTGATCCTTGTCGTAGCCGGGCACATCGTTGGGGGACACGCAGACCTCGTAGATGCGGCCGTCAGACAGGTACTGCCAGCTGGTAGCGATAACCGCGGGGCAGGAGACCATGGTGATGGGCAGCTTGCCGGTGGGGTTGTACTCGCCGGTCAGGACAGCAACCTGGGCCTTCTCGGGCACGCCGAACTGAGCGATCAGGCCGTCGACGTGGGGCTCGAGGTTGGTCAGGATCCAGGGCTGGGTGACCTTGATGGCAGCGATCACGACCGCGCCGCGCTCGTGAGCTTCCTCAGCCA
>JBGVOA010000134.1:0-1561 GCA_045126095.1 Christensenellales bacterium
CGCCGTGCCCAAAGGAGATGGCACCGGCCGGGCTTATAGCCCTAATGGAGGTGTCGCCAGCTGCTACCATGGCGACAGTGCAGGGGGCGGGAGTCGAACCCGCTCCTCATACGCGCAATAGCCACATTGCTACCCCTGCAAGGTGTACGGCTGCCTGCATCAGCACTTGCCGCCGTACTATTAAGTTGTAGCTGCGCATGCACCAACGCAGCAAGGGCGGCTCAGTGACGCCCTCTGGCGCGGGAGGGAGGAATCGAACCTCCGTAGGCGACGAGGCGTGGGAGTTATCGCCTCGCCGCGCGTGGGTGACCGTCCCACTGGTCTGCCAACTGACCTACTCCCGCATAAGGCCCCCGAAGGGGCAAAGAATCAGACTCCCGTACAGATCGCCGCAGCGACCACGATCAGAGGCACGATCACCGACAGCGTCAGCTTTGCAAGCACCTCCGCCACGACCTCCATCATCGTCGGTTCGTAGTGCACATAGGGCTTGGGCTCTGTGATCATGTGGTTGCGGATGTGGACTCCGTACCGGTATCCGCCCCGGTTGATGTAGTGCTGCATGCTCATTCTCCCTTCGCGACCGTCACCGACACGCGGACGACGTTGAAAAGCCCGTCCCGCTCCTCGCTCACCTGCATCAGGTCGTGCCCGTGCAGCTCGTCCACGATGTTCTTCAGCGCCGCCTCCACCGCGTCGAACCGCATCTTGCCGTTGGCCTCCGGATCGTCGCTGCGCAGGTAGCTCTGCGCACTGCCCAGCGTGACTCGCGGCCACCTGGTTCCCGTCATCACCGTCCCGCCCAGGGCCTCGATCAGCCACTTGCGGAAGGGGTGCATCTTGATAATCGCCATCACTCCGCCCCCTTCTGCACCGTGTAGCCCTCGGCCTGAAGCAATGCGATCAGCTTTTCAAGCTTCCGCTTTTTGTACCGCGCCGCTGCCTTGGCCTTGACCTCCGGGCGCTGGTAGTACGCCTTCCTGTATTCCTTCATCCGGGCCTTGACCTCCGGGCGCTGCTGGTACTCCTTCGCGTGCTCCTTGGCCTTTGCCTTGACTTCCGGCCTTCTGCGGTACGCCCTCCGCCACTCCCTGACTTGGGGCAGCTGGTTGTACACCTTGTAGTAGGCTTTCCGCTTCTCCCTGTCCATTACTGCTCCTCCTTGCTTCCGCCCACGACGATCTCCAGCCCGGCCACGCAGCCGGCCAGGAAGTTGCCGATGTCGCGCCGCTTGTCCTCCGGCGCCTTGCTGATCAGCTCGGCCATCTTGCTCATGGCCTCCTTCATCTCGTTGCTCACTGTCTCACCTCCTGCTCCTGAAGCTTTTTATGCTGTTCCTCTGTCAAGAGGATCTTCCAGCCGATCGTCATCATCAAACTCTCTTCATGTTTCCTCCCACAGGCGCGTGATCAGTTGCATTTCGCACTGCATGCATTTTCCTGCGACAGATTTTCCCCGCCTGTCCAGGAATGCCGCTTCGTACAGATCCTTCAGAATTTCAGCGAGTTGCGTTTCTGCTTCACTGATATCTCCTTTACACTTGAAGAGCCTTGACATTATG
>JBGVOA010000135.1:0-3265 GCA_045126095.1 Christensenellales bacterium
CGTCAGGAGGCGCGGCAGGAGAACCGCGCCCGCATCGCCGCCGAGCAGGAGGACTCCGTCGCCCGCCTGGCTGAGCTGGAGAAGAACTTCGGCGCCAGCGAGGACGAGGTGCACAAGCAGGAAGACCTGATCGCGCAGGCGGAGGCCATCCTGGAGAAGACGCAGAAGACCCAGGAGCGCCTCCAGCAGGAGGAGGAAACCGCGGAGAACGAGCTGGAAAGCCACAAGGGCCGGGTCGTATCTGCGATGAACCGCCTCTCCGACGTGAAGAACAACCAGACCCGCCTGACCACCATGCGCGGGCAGATGGAGAGCCGCCTGGCCGAGCTGGAGCGCTCCGGCGAAGCGCTCACCGAGCAGGACGAAGCCCTGGCCGAAGCGCTGGAGGAGGCCGCCCGCCTGGTCAAGCGGGAGCAGCAGCGCCAGCAGGACATGCAGGATGCCCTGCGCGCCCATCAAAACGAGTTCGACGCCCACGATGCGGCCCTTTCCACCCTGCGCACCCGCGCCGAGGAGCTGAGCTCGAAGCTCCAGGCCGCCGCCAGCCGCCACACGGTGCTGACGGAAATGACCCGCGACATGGAGGGCTACAACCAGGCCGTCCGCCGTGCAATGCAGTACGCCAAGCAGCGCGGCATGTCCCAGGTCAAGGGTGTGCTGGCCCAGCTGATGAGCGTGCCGCAGAAGTACGAAACCGCCATTGACATGGCCCTGGGCGCGGCGCAGCAGAACATCGTCACCCAGAACGAGGAAACGGCGAAGGAGCTTATCAATTACCTCCGCCAGAACCGCCTGGGCCGCGCAACCTTCCTGCCCATGAGCGCCATCCGCCCCAATGGGCTCAGCGACCGCGACCGCCAGGTGCTCACCATGCCCGGCTGCTTCGGCGTGGCCAGCGACCTGGTCAGCTGCGCGCCGGAGTACCGCGCGATTATCGAAAACCTGCTGGGCCGCACCGTCATCGCGGACAACCTCGACCACGGCATTGCCATCATGCGTGCCGGCGGCCACCGCTTCCGCCTGGTGACCCTGGAGGGCGACGTGATGCACTCCGGCGGCTCCATGACCGGCGGCTCCGCCCAGTCGAAGGTATCGAACCTCCTCAGCCGCGAGCGCGAGCTGAAGGAGCTGACCGAGCAGCTGAAGGCAGGCAAGGCTGACTTCGAGGCCATGAAGCAGAAGCTGCAGGAGGGTCAGCAGAAGAAGGCGCAGCTGCGCCTGGCCGTATCCGACGCGCTGAACGACCTGCACCAGCAGGAGATCGCCGTCACCCGCGAGCAGGCCCGCCACGAGAGCGCCGCTGCCGACCTGGCCGCCCACCGCGACCGCATGGAGCAGACCCGCGAGGCCGCCAGCCAGCTGACCGAGGCCATTGCGGACATCGACGCACAGCTCTCCGCCATCGAGGGCGACTTCGGCGGCGTGGAGATGGATCCGGGCGCCATGGAGGCCGAGACCGCTCGCCTGCAGAAGCTGCTGGCGGACGCCCGCGCCGCCTCCGCCAAGGCCAGCGACGACCTGATGGTCCGCACCCTGCAGCTGAGCGAGCTGCGCCACGGCCTGGCCACCCTGCAGCGGGACATGGCCCACTATATCAGCGACCGGGCCCAGATCGCCCGCGACGAGGAGCGCCGTCTTGCGCAGCTGCGCGAGATGGATGCTCAGGACGCGCAGGATGCGGCGGACATCGCCTCCGTGATCGACGAGGTGAACCGCCGCCAGCAGGAGCAGGCCCGGCAGGAGCAGACCGCCCAGGCGATCGAAAAGAAGCGCAGCAACGAGAGCGCGAAGCTCCGCGATATCCTGCGCGATATGGAGAACCTGCACGAAAGCTACAAGCGCGACGGCGAAAAGCAGCACCGCCTGGAAATGACCCGCCAGAGGGTCGACAGTGACCAGCGCAATTTGCAGAACCGCATCTGGGACACCTACAAGCTCACCTACGCGGGCGCGGAGGAATTCCGCCAGGCCGAGGGCTTCAACGAGCGCGAGGCCGACAAGCGCGCCACCGAGCTCCAGGGCCTCATCCGCGCCCTGGGCACCGTCAACGTGGGCGCCGTGGAAGAATACGCCGAAACAAAGGCCCGCGTGGACGACCTGACCAGCCAGCAGGCCGACCTGCGCGCCGCAGAAGCCGACCTGCGCGAACTGATCGAGCGGCTGATCGAGCAAATGCGCGTCACCTTCGTGGAGAACTTCACCAAGCTGCAGGGCTACTTCAGCGAAACCTTCACGCGCCTCTTTGGCGGCGGCAAGGCGGAATTGAAGCTGATGGACCCCGAGGATCCGCTGAACTGCGGCATCGAGGTCAATGCCCAGCCTCCCGGAAAGAAGCTGCAGCTGCTGTCCCTGCTCTCCGGCGGCGAGCGCGCCCTGACCGCCATCGCCATTCTCTTCGCTACCTTAAAGCTCAAGCCCACCCCCTTCTGCATCCTGGACGAGATCGAGGCCGCGCTGGACGACGCCAACATCGGTTACTACGCCGACTACCTGAAGGAGTACTCGAAGGGCACGCAGTTCATCGTCGTCACCCACCGCAAGGGTACCATGGAGCGCTGCAACTCCCTCTTCGGCGTCGCCATGGAGGAGCAGGGCGTGTCCAAGATGGTCAGCGTGAGTTTGCAGGACTATAAGGAGTAATTCGCTGCAGGAGAACTCCCACCGTACTGACATCACCAAGGAGTTGATTCCGCCATGCCCACCACTGGCCCCGCGCTGCAATGCAGCATCCACCCGCTGGGGACGCTGAGCCCGTATAAATATGTGGTCATCTGCGCCAACTACCGGGGACAGTGGCTGCTCAGCCGCCACCGGGAACGCGATACCTGGGAGACCCAGGGCGGGCACATCGAGCACGGCGAAACGGCCCTTGAAGCCGCCCGGCGCGAGCTGTATGAGGAAAGCGGCGTACAGGACGCGGAGGTCATCCCCGTGTGCGACTACTGCGGCTTCACCGATACCCGTTCCGCCAACGGCGTGGTGTTCCTGGCCGTCGTCAACGCGCTGGGGACGCTGCCCGAAAGTGAAATGGCCGAGGTGCGGCTCTTCGACGCCCTTCCGGATAACCTGACCTACCCCAACGTATCCCCGCGGCTGTACCGGGAGGCAGCTAAGCGCCTGCCCCAGGGCAGTCCGCCGTAAGGGGAGCCGATGCCACTCCCTTGACAACCGATGACTTCCGGTTATACAATAGACCGTCAACCCATAAAGGAGGCAAACCATGCTCCCCACCACCGATACCCAGGCCTTCCGCGACATGCTGCAC
>JBGVOA010000136.1:0-1921 GCA_045126095.1 Christensenellales bacterium
CTGCTTGCCGGTGTGGTGGAATGGCAGACGCGGCGGACTCAAAATCCGCTGGGCTAACACCCGTGTGGGTTCGAGTCCCACCACCGGCACACAACGCCTTGAAATGTCCGCATTTCAGGGCGTTTTCCTATGCACAGACAAGCGTCCCGCCAGGTGCCTCACCCAGCGGGACGCTCTCTTTATTCCGTTTGTGCGGCCTCTTCCGCAGCCTTCGCCGCGTCCGCCGCCATCATTTCGTCAATGCGCTCGTTCATGCGGGTCAGGGCCTTCACGGCTTCCTCCAGCATGCCGTATTCGTTCAGGCGCGGGTCGACCATCAGCAGCACGTCCGGCAGCTTGGCGCTGGGAGTCAGGCGCTTGTCGGCGTACTGCATGGCGTCGAAGAAGTACTCGTCCGCGGGCATGTGCTCCGTGTCGATCTTCATCATCAGGAAGCCGCCCTTGCGGTAGCTCACCTGCTTGATGCCCAGCTTGCTGGCATTCATGCGCAGCTGCGCGATGTCCAGCAGCGTCTCCACCTCCGGGGGCAGCTCGCCGAAGCGGTCGATGAGCTCGTCGATGATGTCGCTGCGCTCCTCCACCGTGGAAAGGTCGGCGATGCGCTTGTAGATTTCC
This sequence comes from Christensenellales bacterium, assembly GCA_045126095.1. Taxonomy (GTDB): domain Bacteria; phylum Bacillota; class Clostridia; order Christensenellales; family Aristaeellaceae; genus UBA11524. The sequence goes on from JBGVOA010000136.1 coordinate 616, forward strand.
ATGCGCGTGCGGCTGTCGGGGACGTAATCCTCCGGGAGGAAGGCGTCGACCTTGAAGTCCATGCGGGTTTCGATGCGGGTGCGTCCGCTGGGCTTGCCGTCGCGGACCATCTTGGCCTCCTGCATGGCCTCCTCCAGCATCTTGCAGTACATATCGTAGCCCACCGTTTCCAGGTGGCCGCTCTGCTCGGGGCCGAGGATGTTGCCCGCGCCGCGGATCTCCAGGTCGCGCATGGCGATGCGGAAGCCCGCGCCGAACTCCGTGAATTCGCGGATGGCACTCAGGCGCTGCTCGGCGGTCTCGGAGAGGTTCTTGCCCGCGCGGACGGTGAAGTAGGCGTAGGCCTGGCGGTTGGAGCGGCCAACGCGGCCGCGCAGCTGATACAGCTGGCTCAGGCCGAACATGTGCGCATCGAAGACGATGAGCGTGTTGGCCGTGGGCACGTCCAGGCCGCTCTCGATGATGGTGGTGCACAGCAGCACGTCGTAGCTGCCGGCGTAGAAGTCCATCATCACGTCTTCCAGGCCGTGCTCCTTCATCTGGCCGTGGGCGATGCCGATACGCGCCTCTGGCACCAGCGTGCGCAGACGGGCGTAGAACTCGTGGATCGTCCGCACCTGGTTGTAGAGAAAGTACACCTGGCCGCCGCGGCTGAGCTCGCGGAGGATCGCGTCGCGGATGATCGCGTCGTTGTAGTCGATCACGCGGGTCTGCACCGGCAGGCGCTCCTCCGGCGGCGTCTGCAGCACGGACATGTCGCGGATGCCCACCATGGACATGTGCAGCGTGCGCGGGATGGGCGTGGCGGACAGGGTCAGCACGTCCACCTGCTGCTTCATGTTCTTGATCTGCTCCTTGTGCTGCACGCCGAAGCGCTGCTCCTCGTCGACGATCAGCAGTCCCAGGTCGCGGAACTCCACGTCCTTGGCCAGAAGGCGGTGGGTGCCCACGAGAATGTCGATGTCGCCCTCCTTCAGGCGCGCGAGGATCTCCCGCACCTCCTTGGCCGTCTTGAAGCGGCTGAGCACCTCCACCTTCACCGGGAAGTTGCGGAAGCGCTTCATCACCGTGTTGTAGTGCTGCTGTGCCAGGATGGTGGTGGGCGCGAGAATGGCGACCTGCTTGTCGTCCATGAGGGCCTTGAAGGCAGCGCGCAGGCTGACCTCGGTCTTGCCGTAGCCCACGTCGCCGCAGATCAGGCGGTCGATGTTCTTCGGGGACTCCATATCGGCGGTGATCTCCATCACGCTCTGCGCCTGATCGGGGGTCAGCTCGTAGGGGAACATATCCTCGAACTCCCGCTGCC
>JBGVOA010000137.1:0-4679 GCA_045126095.1 Christensenellales bacterium
CATCCCCTGGCCGTCCACCACGGTGATGACGTAGCTCACGCCGGGCACGAGGCGGGTGAGGGTGCAGGAGGTTTCCGTCACGCCCTCGGCGGCTGTCCAGCCAAAGGGCACCGGGGCGGGCTCCAGCAGCTCGTAAAGGACGGTGTAGGGGCCGTTGGCCGGATCGTCCGTCCAGGTGACGGTCACGGTTCCGTCCGCGTTCTGCACGGCGCTGTCGATGGTCAGCGGGGCGTCCTCGCGCTCCTGATACAGCAGCGTCAGCAGGCAGTTGGTGCACAGGTAATCATCGCTGCCGGTCTCGCTGCCGCACAGGGCGCAGCTTGCGGCCAGGGCAGGGGTCGCCCCAAGCAGAAGAAGCGCCGTCACCAGCGCGCATAAACGGAGCAGGGCGTGCTTGCGCATAAACTTGATCCCCTTTCATGCCAGAGCATTCTGTCACCTCAGTTTACCATGTCCGGCAGGGAATGTCAATGTTCAAATGCGCGCAGGGCAGAAAAAGGCCGCAGCCTGCGGAGATGCGAGGCTGCGGCTCTGATATCAGTAGGTGATGCGGAAGGTATCGGAGGTGACGAAGAGGCCATCGTAGTACAGCGACCAGGTGTAGGTGCCGGTGGGCATCGCGCCGTAAGCGTCGGTGATGATGGCGAAGTACTCGTCAAAGGTGTAGAAGTTCCAGTAGTACATGTAGTGGCCGCGGTAGAGGATGTCCTCGCTGACCTTGTCCACGATCACATCGCCATTGGGGTTGGTGATGGCGATGAGCATGGAGTACTGGCGCTCGCGGGCCAGCTGGGGATACTCCAGGTTGATGCGCGCACCGAAGCTGGTGGCGGACTGGTAGCGGCGGATGTCGTCAGAGGAGAAGGCGTAGACCTCCTCGAAGGCGTTGTTGCGGCGGTACTTCAGCTGGATGTCGGCCTCCACCGCAAACTCGTTGAAGCGGGGCGCGGTGCCGCCGTCGTACTCCTTGTAGGCCACATTGCCGTTGCAGTCCTCAACGATGATCCAGTAGTCCACACCGGGCACGACCTTGTTGGCCAGGCCGGTAGTGGAGGGGACGTCCTCCTGGCACAGCTGGCGGCCAACGGGCATGTTCATGTCATCGGTGAAGGAGTTGCTGTACTTCTGCAGGGCGTAGATCTTGTAGGGGGAAGCGCCGGCGTTGTCGCTCCAGGTGATGCTCAGCGCGCCATCCTCAGTCTTGTTGATGCGGTTGATGGTGATGGCAGAGGACACGGGCTGGGCCGGGGTGCTGGGGGTGCCGGAGGTGGTGGTGTCGGCAGCGGGAGCGCTCTCGCCGGCTGCGGGCTGGCGGGTGCCGCAGTTGGGGCAGAAGTTGTAGGCGCCGCCCAGGTATTCGCCGCAGTTGATGCAGTAATTCGCGGCCAGGGCAATGGATGCGCAAAGCACCAGGCAAAGCGCGAGAGCGAGGGTAACGATCTTTTTATGTGTGAATCACACTCCTTTCCAGCATTTTACCATGTTGTATACCCAAAAGTCAAGGGCTTCCAACCGAATTGGCGGAAGCCCTTGGGATATTCATGCTCAGAAGACCATCTTGTCCTCGATGTACTTGCGCAGGTCGGCGATAGCGACGCGCTCCTGCTCCATGGTGTCACGGTCACGGACGGTGACGGTGCCGGTCTCTTCGGTGTCGAAGTCGACGCAGATGCAGAAGGGGGTGCCGATCTCGTCCTGGCGGCGGTAGCGCTTGCCGATGGAGCCGGTCTCGTCGTACTCCACGGGGAAGTACTTGGCCAGCTGGGCATGCACCTCGCGGGCCTTGTCGCCCAGCTTGTTCTTCTGCAGGGGCAGCACGGCGGCCTTGTAGGGCGCCAGGGCCGGATGCAGGTGCAGAACCGTGCGGACGTCGTTCTTCGCCTCGTCCAGCATCTGCTCCTCATAGGCATTACACAGGAACGCCAGCACCAGGCGCTCCACGCCCACGGAGGGCTCCACGCAGTAGGGGATGTAGCGCTCGTTGGTGACCGGATCCAGGTACTCCATGGACTTGCCGGAGTGCTCCATGTGCTGCTTCAGGTCGTAGTCGGTGCGGTCGGCAATGCCCCACAGCTCGCCCCAGCCGAAGGGGAAGAGGTACTCGAAGTCGGTGGTCGCCTTGGAGTAGAAGGCCAGCTTCTCCGGCTCATGGTCGCGCAGGCGGAGCTTCTCCTCCTTCAGACCCAGGCTCAGCAGCCAGTTCTTGCAGTAGGAGCGCCAGTAGTTGAACCACTCCAGATCCTCGCCGGGCTTGCAGAAGAACTCCAGCTCCATCTGCTCGAACTCCAGCACGCGGAAGATGAAGTTGCCGGGGGTGATCTCATTGCGGAAGGACTTGCCGATCTGGCAGATGCCGGCCGGCAGCTTCTTGCGGGTGGTGCGCATGGCGTTGAGGAAGTTGACGAAGATGCCCTGCGCGGTCTCGGGGCGCAGCAGCACCTCGGCAGCGCTGGACTCGTTCACGCCCAGGTGGGTCTTGAACATCAGGTTGAACTGGCGGATGCCGGTGAAGTCCTTCTTGCCGCACACGGGGCAGACGATGTCATGCTCCTGAATGTAGGCTTCGAGCTCCTCGTTCTTCCAGCCGTCGCCGGTCTCGGCGCCCTTGGTGAAGTCCTCGATCAGCTTGTCGGCACGGAAGCGGGCCTTGCAGGCCTTGCAGTCCATCAGGGGATCGTTGAAGCCGCCCACGTGGCCGGAGGCGACCCAGACCTCGCGGTTCATCAGGATGCCGCAGTCCAGGCCCGTGTTGTAGGGGCTCTCCTGCACAAACTTCTGCCACCAGGCCTTCTTGATGTTGTTCTTGAACTCCACGCCCAGGGGGCCGAAGTCCCAGGTGTTGGCCAGGCCACCGTAGATCTCGGAGCCGGCAAAGATGAAGCCGCGGTTCTGGCAAAGCGCCTTGAGCTTGTCCATCGTCAGTTCAGCCATTGTTGATATCCTCCTTGTTGGTACGCAGCTGGAGTGCTGCGCCCGATTTTCGTACCATTGTATCATAGGCGCAAAGGGGCTTTTTGTCAAGCGGGGGACAGAGAAAATGCAGCGGAGCAGGTTCAGCGGCCTTCCCGCAGTGCCAGGCAGGCCGCCTCCAGGATCTCCCGGCAGCCGCCGCCCTGGGCGAAGTCGGGGCGTCCGCCGCCCTTGCCGCCCAGGGGCTTTGCGCTATCCCGCAGGAGCGCGCCCATGTCGCGCTGCACGTCCGCCGAGCGGCCGAAGACGTACATGGCCTGCGCGCCGTTCGCTGCGCCCAAAAGGGCGATCACGCCGGGGGACTCGATCAGCCGGGAGGCCAGGTCGCGCAGAAGCGCTGCGTCCGCCTCCACGAAGCGGGCCACAAGCCGCGTGCCGTCCGGGAGAGTCTCGGCCTCCGCGATCATCTGCTCTGCCCGGGACAGCAGCTGCTCCCGGCGCAGGCAGTTCAGCTCGTACTCCGCCTGGCGGAGCTTCTCTTGCAGGGCGGCGACGCTGGCAGTCAGGTTCTCCACGCCGGTGGACAGCAGCGCGGATGCGGCGTGGGCGGCCCCGGTGCAGCGTTCGTAGTCCGCCAGGGCGCGCTGACCGGCCAGGAAGGCCACGCGCATCTTGCCCCGGGCGGGGGTGACGGACACGATCTTCACCAGCCCCAGCTGACCGGCGGTGGCAGGATGGGTGCCGCCGCAGGCCACCATTTCGTCCGTGCCGATGGCGACGATGCGCACATGCTCCTCCACCGTGGGGGGCTTGCGCAGGGGCAGGGCGGCCAGCTCCGCCGCTTCCGGGAACCAGCAGCGGATGGGCACGTCCCGCTGGACGCGCTCGTTCACGTCTGCCTCGATGCGGCGGACGTCCTCCGGCGTGATGCGGGTTGCGCCCTCGGGCATGGCCACGTCGATGGTGGAAACGTCCGCGCTGATGTGCAATCCGATGGTCACGCCGCCCATCAGGCGGTGCAGAGCGCTGGCGATCATGTGGTCGGCGGCGTGCTGCTGCATGTGGTCGAAGCGGCGGGGCCAGTCGATTTCCCCGCGGACGGTTTCGCCCACGGCCAGGGGCTGGGTCACGGTGTGCCACACCAGGTCGTCCGCCACGTTCACATCGGTGACGCGGGCGCTGCCCAGCGTGCCGGTGTCAAAGGGCTGTCCGCCGGAGGTGGGGTAGAAGGCGCTCTGATCCAGCAGCACATCCCAGGCTTCCCCGTTGGGGTGGCAGTCCAGCACCTGCGCGGTGAAGACAGTCAGGTAGGCGTTATCGTAGTAGAGACGGTTGGTCATGTGTATCACGCTCCGGCATGTTGTGTTCAGGGGCTGTTATTCGCCCCGGCGGAGGGTTTTTCCTGCCTGGGGCTGTTTCACGCGGACGAAAGGGTGGTATACTACATACAGGGACGTCGTCCCGCGCCAATGACAGAAACGGAGGAGATCAGCATGGCCTGTGAAATCACAGTGAGGGGCGGCGAGCTGCCGCAGGAGGAGATCGACGCCTACATCGCCCGCGCGAAGGAAAAATACGGCAAGGAGCCCCAGGGCATCGACATCCTGGTGGACGGCGACTTTGTGGAGCTGTCCTACGATTTCGGTCGTACGCCCTTCCAGCGCATCCGCCGCATCACCGGCTATCTGGTGGGCACGCTGGATCGTTTCAACAACGGCAAGCGCGCCGAGGAGCGCGACCGCGTGAAGCACGGGGTGTAAAACGGCGGC
>JBGVOA010000138.1:0-1571 GCA_045126095.1 Christensenellales bacterium
CGTCCACCCCGGCGGCGGAACTGCGTCCGCCCGGCACTCCACACCCGCCAGGTACAGCCCGCGGGTGAATCCCTCCTCCCAGGGAAGGAAGCGCCGTGACAGATCCGTCATCGCGCCCCACACGCCTGCAAGGCTGCCGTCCGCATTTGTCTTTGCCAGCGCCGCGACTTCATCGAAGCGCCCGTTGGCCTCCTGCCACAGCCGCTGCACAAAGCCCGTGCCGTCCTCCGTGGCGCCCTCCAGGCCGATCACGGAAAACGCAGGCTTGATCCATTTTTCCACGTCAGCCGCCTCCCTTCCGCATAATCAGAACATCACGCTGATGGCCTGCATCACCGTGTCCACGCCGATGAGCTTCACGCCCTCCGGCTGACGGATACGGGCAAGATTCTCCGGGGGCAGCACGATGGTGGTGAAGCCCAGGCGCTGGCACTCGGCGATGCGGCGCTCGCATTGCGGGATGGCGCGCACCTCGCCCGCCAGGCCCACCTCGCCCAGTACGGCGACCTCCGCGCCCACCGGCTCGTCCTTGAGCGACGATACCACCGCCAGGCACAGCGCCAGGTCAGCCGCAGGTTCGGACAATTCCAGGCCGCCCGCCACGTTGATGTACACATCCTGGTTGTAGGTCTTCTGGTTCGCGCGCTTCTCCAGCACGGCCAGCAGCAGCGCCACGCGTCCGCCGTCCGCGCCGTTCACCGTGCGGCGGGGCGTGCCGAAATAGCTCTGGCTGGCCAGGGCCTGCACGTCACACAGGAGGGGCCGCGAGCCCTCCAGCCCGCAGAACACCACCGAGCCGCTGGCGCCCTTGGCACGGCGGCTCAGCAGCTGCTCGGAGGGATTGAGCACCTCCACCATGCCCTCACCGGTCATCTGGAACACGCCCAGCTCGTTCACCGAGCCGAAGCGGTTCTTCACCGCGCGCAGCAGGCGGTATTCCTGCATCTTATCGCCCTCGAAGTAGAGCACCACGTCCACCATGTGCTCCAGCATGCGGGGGCCGGCGATCGCGCCATCCTTGGTGACATGGCCCACCAGGAAGCAGGCGATGCCCGTCTCCTTGCACACGCGCATCACCAGGCTCGTGCACTCCCTCACCTGGCTGACCGAGCCGGGTGCAGAGGGCAGATCGGGGCGGTACATGGTCTGCACGGAGTCGACGACGGCCACATCCGGCTGCAGGTGGCGGAGCTTCTCCTCCACCGCGTCCAGGGCGTTTTCCGCCAGGACGTAGAGGTTCGGCTGATTCACAATGCCCAGGCGGTTCGCGCGGAGCTTGATCTGCTTTGCACTTTCCTCACCGCTGACGTAGAGCACGCGCTTGCCCGCCCGGGCGAGATTCGCGCACACCTGCAGCAGCAGCGTCGACTTGCCCACGCCCGGGTCGCCGCCGATGAGCATCAGCGCGCCCTCCACCAGGCCGGTATTGTCGCTCCCGCTGCCGCCCAGCACGCGATCCAGCTCGCCGATGCCGGTGGAAATGCGGAGGGTCACGTCCTCCGGGATGTCGCCCAGGAGCATGGGCGCCGCGCCCGTACCGGGACGCTGCCGCGCAGCACCCTTCGCGGCCT
>JBGVOA010000139.1:0-3045 GCA_045126095.1 Christensenellales bacterium
TTCTCCGCCTGCAACTGGGGCCAGCAGGAGCCCGGCCAGTGGATGCGTCAGATCGGCGCGCACATGTACCGCTCCACCGGCGATATCTTCGACAACTTCCGCTCCTTCACCGACATCGCCAAGTCCCAGCTGGACAAGCTGTGCATGTCCGGCTCCTACTGTTTCAACGACATGGACATGCTGACGGTCGGCATGTGCGGCAACGGCAACGTGGGCATCGGCAAGGTGTGCACCTATGAGGAGTACCGCCTGCAGTTCACCCTGTGGGCCCTGTGCGGCGTGCCGCTGATGATGGGCGCTGACCTGCGCAAGCTGGCCCCCGAGTACAAGGAGCTGATGCAGAACAAGGATCTGCTGCGCATCAACCAGGATATCGAGTGCCGCGCGCCCTACGTTGTCCGCCGCGATTCCGTCTGCGTGGACAACCCCGATCCCCAGCCCGGCGAGCCCCACTGGAAGCACATCCCCGACAGCGCTTATGTGCTGCTGCGCTGCCTCTCCGACAACGAATTCGCCATCTTCTTCGCCAACACGGCGGACAAGGGCGCGGAGATCCACGTTGAGCTGGCCGACATGGGTCTGCCCGCCACCGGCGGCGTGAAGCTGCAGATGCGCGACGTCTTCACCGGCGAGTCCTTCGAGAAGGTCCCGGATTCCTTCCACCCCCATGTGGAGGCCCACGACTGCAAGCTGTACCTGTGCAGGCTGGTGAAGGAGTAATGGCATTCACAAAGGATGGCGCCCCCTGAGGAAGCGTCGAAATCCTGTAGGGGCGGCTATCAGCCGCCCGCTGCTGCAATCTACTCCAACAAACACAGGGACGCTGCCCCATGCCAAGGCAGCGTCCCTTTTGTGTTTGTTGTGTGTACCGGAGCGGTTTTGATTACCGTTTCCATACCGCGTCCTTTGTTTCTTGCGCGAACTGTTTGAGGGATTTCCCGGTTTGGGAAATCCCTCAAAGGCGTTATGGGGCGTTTTTGGGGGCGAAGGCTTTTCTACTACAGAATTGTCCTTGCCGCTGCGTGCCTCCGGCGGCCAGGGCCTCCGCGGCCCTGGACCCCGTAAGGGCCAATCGGCCCTTAACCCTTTTTTCCCGCTTCCTTGTTACTTGGCCGCCGCCATGGCCACCAGCTTCTGGCTGCGCTTGAGGAATTCGGTGATCTCCTCCGCCTCCAGGGGCCCCGCGCTCATGCGGGCCAGATCGTACAGCTGCTGACACAGCAGCGTCGTCAGCTCGTCCTCCGCATCGCGCTCGGCCAGGGCCTGCACCGTCGCATTCCGGCGGTTCAGCACCAGCGTATACCGGTCGGGCAGCTTGAAGTCCTGACCGTACATCCGGTACATTTCCTTCATGCGGCGCATCTGCTCGTCCTCGGTGACGATCGCGGGCAGCTCCGCATCGGCCAGGGCGGCCAGCTCCACGGGCATCTCCGCCTGGCCGACAGCCTTGCGGAACATCTCCGCCAGTGCCGCCTGATTCAGGCCCGCGCCCTCGTCGCTGTCCTCCGTCAGGCCGGAGACGTCCGCATCCACGCGGGCGAAGGTCACGCCGTCCTCGCCGGCAGAGTACTCCATGAAGGACAGGAAGTTGCCGTCAATCAGGTGCTCCAGCACCGCCACGTCGATGCCGCGGTTCACATACATCGCCACGCTCGCCGCCTGGCGCTTGGCGTCGTTGGTGTAGTAAACCTTCTTCTCCGCCTTGTCCTTGTTTGCCTCCTGATACTCCGCCAGGGTCACATAGCGGTCGTCCGTCAGCCGGAACAGCAGCGCCTTCTTCACCTGCTCGTAGAACTTCTGATCCTTCATGCAGCCAAACTTGACGAAGGGGTTGATGTCATCCCAGTACTTCTCGTACGTCTCGCGCTCGGTGTTGTACAGGCCCACCAGCTTGTCCGCAACCTTCTTGGTGATGTGGGCAGAGAGCTTCTTCACCGTGCCGTCGTTCTGCAGGAAGGAGCGGCTCACGTTCAGCGGCAGGTCGGGGCAATCGATCACGCCCTTCAAAAGCATCAGGAACTCCGGGATGACCTCCTTGACGTTGTCCGCCACGAACACCTGGCCGGAGAACAGCTTCACCTGGCCCTCGTTGGTGCCGAAGTCATTCTTGATCTTGGGGAAATACAGGATGCCCTTGAGGTTGAAGGGGTAATCGACATTCAGGTGCACCCAGAACAGCGGCTCCTCAAAGCCAAACAGCTTGTGGTACAGGTCAAGGTACTCCTGCTCGGTGCAGTCACTGGGCTTCTTGAGCCACAGGGGCGCGGTCTCGTTGATGAGAGAGGGCTTGGGCTCCTCGGTGACGGTGCGCTTCACCGGCTTGCCGTCCGCATCGGTCAGGCCCTCGACCTCCTCTTCGCGCTCAAAGGGCTTGGCGCAGGCATCGAACAGATACACCGGGTGCGCCATGAAGCCGCAGTAGCGGGTCAGCACCTCGCGGACGCGGTAGACCTCCAGGAACTCCTTCGCATCCTCGCTGATATGCAGAATGATGTCCGTGCCGTGGGATGCGCGCTCGCCGGCGCCCAGCTCGAAGGACATGCCGTCCTCGCTGGCCCAGTGGACGGCTTCCGCGCCCTCCTGGGAGGACAGGGTGACGATCTCGACCTTGTCGGACACCATGAACACAGAATAAAAACCGAGACCGAAATGGCCGATAATGTCGCCCTTCTTCTCGTCGCCCTCGAACTGCTTCATGAACTCGGTCGCGCCGGAGAACGCCACCTGGTTGATGTAGCGGCGGACTTCGTCAGCCGTCATGCCAATGCCGGTGTCGGAGATGGTGATGGTCTTCGCGTCCTTGTTGACGGTGACCTGCACCCGCATCTCCTCATCCGCGCCGAACTTCATCCGGTGCTTGGTGATCGCGTCGCAGGCGTTGGACACCACCTCGCGCAGGAAGATATCCTGATCGGAATACAGCCAGCGCTTGATCACCGGCATGATATTCTGCGCATCAATCGAAACCGAACCCTTTTCCATGTTGATTGCCATAAATAAGCCTCCTTGTAAGTAGCGCCAAGGGCTCTGCCCTTGGATCCCGGT
>JBGVOA010000140.1:0-7314 GCA_045126095.1 Christensenellales bacterium
CGATGTTCTCGAAAACGTGGAACAGCAGCATGCCCATCACGCCGATGATGACCAGCATACCGTATTTGTCCGTGGTGTAGCGGGCGAGGTAGAGCATGCGGGCGATGATGGCAACGTAGACGAGGATGATGACGCCGCAGCCAACGAAGCCCCAGGCCTCACCGATGGTGGCGAAGATGAAGTCCGTCCAGTCCGCAGGAACGTAATTCAGCTGACTCATGGAGCCGTCCACGAAGGTGCCGATGCCGCTCATGCCGCCCGAGCCGATGGCGATCTGCGACTGAAGCATCTGGTATGCGTCGCCCTGGGGGGACATGCTGGGGTTGAAGAAGGCCAGGATGCGGCGCAGACGGTAATCGTCGATGTCCAGGGCGATCATGCCGGCATACAGGGCGATCAGCGCCAGGGCAACGATGGCTGCCAGCGTGAGGAGCAGCTTCATGTTGACGTTGGAGAAGAACATCATCACCGCGCAGAAGAAGATGATAACGATCAGCGAGCCGGTTTCGCCCGAGGCCAGAATGATGACGGCGGGCAGGGCGACGCGGCCCATCAGCTTGGCAAAGTCCCTGCCGGTGGAAAGGGGTCTGTCCTCCTTGGAGAGATCCTGTGCCAGCACGAGGATCATGGCCAGCTTGATGAACTCAGAGGGCTGAATGGTCATGCCCCAGATGATGTCCGTCCAGGCCTTCACGCCCTCGGCGCGGTTGGTGATCCAGGTGAAGGCGACCAGGAAGGTGGCCAGGAAGTACAGAGACGTGGTGAAGCGCTTGATCAGGTGATAGGGGATGTTCATCAGCACCGTGACGATAACCGGCGCAAGCAGCAGGAAGAAGCACTGTCGCCTGGCGGAATCGGATTCCAGGATATGTGCCAGCAGGGATTCCGCTGTGGATTCAATGGAGTAGGTGGCTACGCACACGGCGATCACGCCGAAGAGGGACAGTCCGGCGACCATCAGGATCAGCGGCCAGTCCGTATGCGCCCGTGTGCGCCTGTTATCAGCGATCAATACAACGAACCTCCTTGATCGTAGAGGATGAGTGAAACAGCCGCTTGTACCAGGGCAGCTTCTGCGTGCCGTAGCGGGGCAGGGGTGCGTCTGCATCCGCCTCCAGCATGCGCCAGGCGATGCGGGTCAGCGCGCGGCGCGCCTCGCAGTCCAGATCCATGGGGGAAAGGCGGCGGAGCGTGGCGCGGTAGACCGCACTGTCCTCCGGAATTTCGCCCAGCAGCGGCAGATCCAGCGTGGCGGACACCGTTTCCGCCGTGTACATCTCGCCCGCGCGGATCAATTCCGGCATCAGCCGGTTCACGATCAGCTGCGGACGGGGCAGGCCCTTCTTTTCCATCACGCCCGCCGTGCGCTCGGCGTTGCGGATGCAAACGTCGTCCGGCGTGCAGACGATGATGCTCTCGTCCACCTCAGCGTTCATCAGACCGCGCACGCTGCGCTCGATGCCGGCGGGGCAATCGATCAGCACGGCGTCGAACATGGACTTCAGCTGGGTGAGGATCTTGCGGAAGGCCTTGGGCTCCAGCTCCTTTGCGCGGGCAAACTGGCTGGCGGGCAGCAGGGACAGGCGGCTCATCCCCTCGGGGGAGATGAGCGCCTGCTCCAGGGTGCATACGCGGTTGGCAACGTCCAGCAGGTCAAACACGATGCGGTTCTCCAGTCCCAGCAGTACGTCCTGGTCGCGCAGGCCGATGTCCGCGTCGATGATGCAGACGCGGCGGCCCTCCCGGGCCATGGCGACGCCGAGGCTGGCGGTGATGGTGCTCTTGCCCACACCGCCCTTGCCTGATGCGATGATCCAGCTGGTGCTCATAGTGCTGTATGCCTCCTTGGGATTCATTGGTGAAATGGGTTACGGCGCCAGCGTGTTGCCGACGGGGAGGATGATCTCAGTGGTGCGCATCTCCGTGTTGTCCAGATACCACTTGACGAAGTTACGCGCGCCGATGGAAGCCATACCGCCGGAATAGCCGTGGGGCACGAAGACGACCACAGCGATCTCCGGATCCTCCAGCGGGGCAAAGCAGACGAACCATGCGTTGTTCTCCAGGTCGATGGAGGTAACCTGCGCGGTACCTGTCTTTGCGCCGATGGAGTCTCTGACGTGCTGGTACTGCTTCTCGCGGAAGTAGGCCTTTGCGGTACCGGTATCGTCCGTCACGCCCTCCATGCCCTTGCGGATCTGGGCCAGGTAACCGCCCTGATCGTCCAGCTGGTTTTTCTTCTGGGCAGTGCCGGTGTAGAGCATATCGCCATCGGGGCTGATGATGGAGTCGATGATGGAGACGTTGTAGACGTATCCGCCGTTGGCGATGGCCGCGACATAGCGTGCGACGGCGATGGGGGTGACCGTGGTGACGGACTGACCGATGCCGCACAGGATGGTCTGCTGACCGCCCCATTTGATGTCGTTCAGGTAGATGTAGGTATCGGTAATGACGGCGGCCTTGTAGACCAGCGCCTTGGGCATATGCAGCTCCTCCATGAGGATGGAGCGCATGTGGGCGATCCAGTCGCCCTGCTCGGTCTGCACAGCCATGTCCATCAGGCGCTTGGCGGTGACGGAAAGCTTCTCGTCCGAGTACTCAAAGCCGTAGGTTGCACCGATGTTGCGCAGATGTCTCTTGATGGAGTTGTACACGATGATGGGCTGGGAGGTATCCTGATACCTTTCACCCATGCCCTTGGAGGGATCGTAAAGGGTATCCTGGCTGCCGACGACGCCGCGGACCTCGCCGGGCAGCTCGATGCCGGTGAGGCTGGTCAGGCCGAAGTCGGTGGCGTAGCGGTAGAGCCGCTCCTCGCCCAGGCGGTGCGCCATCTCGTAGAAGAAGTAGTTGCAGGAGTTCTGGATCGCATCCTCGATGGTCTGGTGCATGTGGTTGCGCGTATCAGAGACCCAGCACTTGGGCGCGGTGGAAAGGTCGGCGTTGTAGCGGGTGTAGTAGCCCATGTCGGAGTAGGTCTCCGTGGGCTGCAGCTCACCCGAATGCAGCGCGCCAAAGCCCGTGACCATCTTGAAAATGGAGCCGGGGGTGGCGCGGGAGCCGATGGCGTAGTTGAGCATCAGGTTGCGGTCATCGGCGATGATGGCGCGGGCCTCATCACCTGCGGCAACCAGCGCGTTCAGGTCGTAGGTGGGGTAGTTGGCCATGGCCAGCACCGTGTCGTCCTCCACATTGAGGACGATCAGCACGCCGTGCTCCGCCAGCTCCAGGGGATACTGCTCCCAGTTGCGGCGGGCGATATCCGTGCGGTTCTCCTCCAGCCAGCGGGAGTCGGTCATCTTCGCCTCCTGCTTGTCGCGGATCTCGGAGACGTTGAAGGCGATGGCGCGCTCGGCGGCCTGCTGGTAGGAGGCCTTCAGGGTCAGCTTGACGTTGTTGCCGTCCTCAGGCTCCGTGTACGAAAGCTCGCGCACCACGGTAGAAAGGTTGTTGCGTTCTACCACGCGGCTGCCCTGGCGCTGGGAGTTGTTCTGGGTCAGCCAGCTCTCCATGGAGGACTCGATGCCGTCGCGGCCGATGGTGTCGTTGTAGCTGTACCCCTGCTCCTGCAGCTCCAGCCACTTGGCGCGGGAGGGGATCTTGCCCGTGTAGCCGATGATCTGCGCGGCCATGTTGTGCTTGGGGTAGACGCGCATGGTGCTGACCTCAACGTCCATGCCGGGCAGCATCATCTTCCGGGTCTCGATCAGGTTCATCGTCTCGTACCGCACGTTCTTGGCGATCGGGATCGGCTGAGAGTTGAACACGTTCATCTGCATCTCGGAGAAAACGGCCATCACCTTGAGCATCGTATCCTCATCCAGGATGTGGACGGGAACGTAGGCGCGCTCCTTCTCTTCGTCCACAGCCAGGAGGGCCTGTCGCTCCTCCTCGTTGCTGGCGATGCGGTAGACGGTCTTGAGCTGCTGCAGGCAGGCCTCGGCGGTGGGGTATTTGGTGGTGCTGGCAACGTAGTTGTTGGAGCGCCACTGGCTCTCGCGCTTGGCCAGAACCTGCTCGGAAACGCCGGAGCCGAAGTTGAACTCCCACTCGCCGGTCTCCGCGCTGCGCTGGATGACATAATCGAAGGCGAGCTCGCTGCCGCCGTTTTCGATGATCTGCAGCGTTTCCACGATGGACTGCGTGAAGTCGTAGTAATCCTGACGGCTGGTTGCGCTGGCGTCCTTGTAGAAGGTGATGTTGTAGATCTCCTCGTCCTTGGCAAGAATGACGGAATCCGCATCGGTGATGTTGCCGCGCTTGCCGCGCTCGATGATGGTTTTGCGGCTGGTGGACTGGGCCTTTTCGGCGTATTCCTCATGGTTGACCAGCTGCAGGCGCACCAGGCCGTAGAACAGATAGCCGAACATCAGCAGAAGAATGACGATAAAGAAGAGATAGCGCCATCCGATCTTCTTTTGTGGATCGAAGGTGTGGTTGCTCAAAGGGGTGCCTCCTTATTGCACAGGTGCGCGCCGTTTGCGGATGCGCCTGCGCCATTGGTTGACAGGAGTGTTGCGGGATCAGTCGTCCAGCTTGAGGGGCTTGCCGAAGCGCAGCTCCTGCGTGCCCTCGGGCTCGGGCTTGCGGAAGCCCAGGAGCCGGCGGGCGGGAAGCATGATGAGGGCTGTCAGCGCCGTGGTGCACAGCACACAGGTCAGCGCACGGCTGAAGGCGGTGGCGGTGAAGGTTGCGCCCAACAGATAGGCGTAAACCAGGTTGACGAATTCCACTGCCACGGCGTTGAGGAAGGCGCAGACCACTGTGCGCAGAAGCGGGCTGATGTTGCGTCCGGCCTTGCCGATGGAGCGCTCATACTGCAGGCGCGAAGCGGTCTTGTCCGCGCAGAAGACGCTGAAGAGCAGCGCGCTGATGGGATAGAGCAGCAGGTCGATCATCGGCATGGAGGACAGGAAGGTGATCAGCAGCAGGCTGTAGATCAGGCCCGTCCACAGCGCGCGGAGGCGGCCGTAGCCCACCGTGACGATGGCGATGGTGGCCACCATCATGTTGGGGGTGATCGGCCCGATCTTGAAATAGGGCATCACGCACACCTGCATCAGATAGCCGCACAGGATGAAGGCGAAGAGCTTCACCTGGCGGAAGATCATGCTGCGCATCGTCAATCAGCCTCCCATGTCATTTCACCGGGGATGATGGTGATGAGCGGGGTGGGCGAAGGCGTGGGCGTGGGGGACGGGGTGGGCGTGGGACCCAGCAGGGAGGACTGGAACTCCAGCACAGGGCCTGCGGGCGTGGGCGTCGGGGTGGGAGTAGGCGTCAGGGTGGGCGTGGGGCTGACCGTCGGCGTGGGCGTGACGGCGGACGGCGTCACGGAGGGCGCGGGCGTCTCGCCGAACTTCAGCGTCGTGCCGATGCTCAGCGTCGGGTAGGGACGCGCGGTGTCCGTCGGCACGAATTCGGTGTAGCTGGAGGTGTTGTCGCGGCCTTCAACGGCCTGCGCAGCCGGCTTGTAGCGGTACACAACCACGAACTCCAGGTGCTCGAAGTCCGCCGAGGGCTCCACCACCACGTACTTCTTGTTGGCCTCCGTGCCGCGGGTGGATTCGCGCACAGTGCCGATCGGGATGCCCTTGGGGAAGGACATGCCGATGCCGCTGGTGACCACGATGTCGCCGGGGCGGGGCAGGTGATCCTCGGGCAGGTAGTACATGCGGCACAGGGCCGTGCCCTCCACGCCCAGGGTGCCGGAAATGATGCCCTGATCGCGGCTGGACTGGATCAGGCCGGCGATGGACGCGCCCGAATCAATAATGGTGCGGACGGTGGCGGTGGACTCATACACCTCCTCGGTGTAGCCCACCAGTGCGCCGCCGCTGGTGACAGCCATGTACGGCTCGATGCCGTTGCGGCTGCCCTGGTTGATGGTGAAGGTGGAGAAGTAGTTGCCCTGCTCACGGCCGATGATCTGGCAGAACAACGGGCGCATGGCCATGTTCTCGCTGGTTTCCTCGTACATATCCTGGAACATGGACAGCTGGCGCTTGTACTCCTCCACAAAGGCAGCGTCGATGGCCAGCTGCTCGTTCTTCGCCGCCAGCTCCAGATACTGCTGCTCCAGGTTGGCGCGGTATTTAAGGGTATCGAAGTAGCCGAAAACGGCCTCAGACAGGCTGGAGAAGAAGTTCTGCACCGGGCCCATGGTGCCGGAGACGACCTTCTTGGGGGTTTCCAGCAGCGGGTTGGCGCTCATGGTGTGATAAACGACCTCCATGCCCACGGCGGCCAAAAGCACCACGGTGACGATGGTGAGAAAGATGCGGCGCAGCAGCATGCGGCGGTTCTTCTTCTCCTCGTCGTCATCCTCGTTGTGATGGTAGCGGCCGGGCCTGCGCATGGGCTGGGCGGCGGCGTTGCGGGGCTCACGGCGCATGCGCTCGCGGGGGGTGAGGAAGTCGTCCGCCGCTTCGTCCTCATCGGGCATGGCGGAATAGCTGCTGGCAAAGACGGTCTCCGTCTCCTCCTCGGCATCCTCATCGTAGGGGACGTCCGCCGCGGGCTCCTCCAGCACGGATTCGTCATCCAGCACGTCTGGTTCCGGCGGCAGGCCCACCATGCGGATGCCCATACGGCCCACGCCCTCGGTCAGGGGCTTTTCAGCAGGCTCGGCGGATTCGTCCTCCGCAGCGGCATACTCCGCCTCGGTGGGCAGGCCGCGGGTCACCACGTCCAGCTCGTCGTCGAAATAAAAATCATCCGGATCGGGCAGCGGTGCGCTGTGGCGACGGCCCTTCGCGGTCTTTTTAGCCATGGATCAATTCACCTCACAGGTTTGGTGGAGCATCAGCCCATCTGGGGCATGCGGCCGATCTGCGTGTAGAGCGGGATGTTCTGCACAATATGGCCCAGGCCCTGGATGGTGCAGTCCATCGGGTTGCGGGCCACCAGCACGGGGATGCCCAGCTCGGTGGCGATGTACTGATCCATCGCATAGAGCTGCGCGCCGCCGCCGGTCAGGTGGATGCCGGTGCGCAGGATGTCCGCCGCCAGCTCCGGCGGGGTGCGCTCCAGCACCCAGCGGATGGCGTTGACGATGGCCTTGCAGGGCTCGTGGATGGCCTGGTACGCCTGCTGGGAGGTGTACTGGATCTCCATGCCCTGGGGGGTGAGGAGGTCGCGGCCGCGGATGCGCACGCGCTTCTCCTCCGTCAGCGGCATGGCGGAGCCCAGGTCGAGCTTGACGTTCTCCGCCGTGCGGTCGCCGATGAGCATCTTGAATTCGCGCTTGATGTGGTTGATAATGGCCTCGTCCATCTTCTGGCCGCCCACGGGGATGGACTGGCTGACCAC
>JBGVOA010000141.1:0-2701 GCA_045126095.1 Christensenellales bacterium
CACCCCCGGCGTCAGCCCGGCGCAGATCACCCGCCTGAAGCGCAACGAAAGCGTCAGCACGCACACCATTGCGGTCTTCTGCCGCATCCTGTCCTGCCGGGTGGAGGACATCATGGAGTACATTCCCGTAGATGCACCTGCTGAATGAACGCTGTCAAACCTGACGGCGTTTTGTTTTGCAGCGAAAAAGGGCTTGCCCCCTGTCGAAACAGGTGACAAGCCCTTCAGTTTCTTACGCCAGCTGCAGCTGATACAGCTTCTTGTAGATGCCGTCCATGTCCAGCAGCTCCTGGTGGGTGCCGGACTCGCGGATTTTGCCGTGGTGCATGACGATGATGCGGTCGCAGTGCTGGATGGTGGAGAGGCGGTGGGCGACCATGATGGAGGTACGGCCCTCCATGAGGCGCTGGACGGCCTCCTGGATCCACTGCTCGGTTTCGGTGTCGATGTTGGCGGTGGCTTCATCCAGGATGAGGATGGCGGGGTCATAGGCGAGGGTACGGGCGAAGGAGATCAGCTGCCTCTGGCCGGAGGAGAAGGTGGCGCCGCGCTCGGTGACGGCCTCGTGGTAGCCCTCGGGCAGGCGCTCGATGAAGCGGGAGGCGTTGGTGTGCACCGCTGCCGCGCGGATGGCCTCATCGGAGATGGATTCGTCCCGCAGGCGGATGTTGTGGGCGATATCGCCGGTGAAGAGGAACACGTCCTGCTGCACCTGGCCGATGGCGGAGCGGATCTGCTCGCGGCTCATTTCGCGGATATCCACGCCGTCAATGCGGATGGCGCCCTTCTGGATGTCGTAGTAGCGCCCGATGAGGTTGAGGATGGAGGATTTGCCTGCGCCGGTCGCGCCGACGAAGGCCACCTTCTGGCCGGGCTCAATGACGAAGGACACGTCCCTGAGCACCCAGTGGGCGCGGTCGAGGCTGTCCGCCGTGGGGGTCTCGCCGTCCACCGTTTCGTAGGCGAACCAGACGTGATCGAATTCGATGCGGCCGCGGATGGCGGGAAGCTGCACAGGCTTCGCCTGCTCCTTCACGTCGGACTCGGTGTCCAGGACGGTGAAGATCTTCTCCGCCGAGGCGATGGCGCTTTGCAGGGTCGTGAACATCTCCGCCAGCTCCTGGATGGGCTGGAACAGCTGGCCGATGTACTGCGTGAACATGTACAGCGTGCCGATGGAGATGGCCCCGGAGAGCACCTGCGCGCTGCCGCCGCCCAGGATGATGGCGGTGGCGGAGATGGAGGTGAAGTAGATCAGCGGGCGGAAAACGCCGAAGATCATCATCTCGCGGAAGCCGGCCTTGTACAGCTGCTGGTTCTTCTCGCCGAACTCCTCGCACTTTTCCTCCTCGCGGTTGAAGATCTGGATGATGCGCATGCCGGAGAGGTGCTCGGAGAGGAAGGTGTTCAGCGCCGTGATGCGGGTGCGGACGATCTGGTAGCACTTGCGGGAGAGGCGGCGGAAGATGAAGGTCAGCACCGCTACCACCGGCACCAGGATGAGGGAGTACAGCGCCATCTTCACGTCCAGGATCAGCATCCACACGACGAGGGCGATCACCTTCACCACGTTGCGGAACAGGCGGACGAGCAGGCCGGAATACAGCTCGTTGATGGACTCGGTGTCGTTGGCGATGCGGGTGACGATCTTGCCCACCGGCGTGGTGTCGAAGAAACGCATGGACAGGCTCTGCACATGGGCCATTACCTCCATGCGCAGGTTGTAGACGATCTTCTGGCCCATCTCCTGGATCATCAGGTATTGTGTGCGGTTGCACAGGAAGGAGATGATCAGCACGCCCACATAGATTGCGGCGGTGATGAGGATGCCTGTGAAGCGGGCGTCGGTATTGGCAAATTCCACATTCTCCAGGAGGGCGGCGTATTGGGGCAGGGAAGCCGTCATGTCAGCCGGGGCCTGCACGGCGGAAAGCTGCTTGGGCAGGGCCTCCATGAAGGCGGCCTTTTCCGGGTCCGCCTGGATGAGGGCGGCGATGGGGGCAGAGAACTCCTGGGATACGTCCGGCGGGAGGATGTAGTTGTCGATGGCGCTGCCCACCAGCTCCGGGCGGTACAATTCCAGCGCCGTCAGCGCCAGGACGAGGATGCAGCAGATGACCACCGTCTTCCAGTAGGGCTTGATGTAGCTGAGCATGCGCAGGAAGGCGTTGCCCTTGTACTGGATATCGTTCTCGCTCTGCTTGTTCAGCCCTTTGACGAACTCAGACATGGCTCTCGCCTCCCTCCGGGTTTTCCTCGCGCAGCTGCTTCTCCAGCTGCTGCTTGTCAAAGATGCTCTTGTAGATGCCGTTCGCGGCCATCAACTCGTCATGGGTGCCGTATTCGGCCATGACGCTGCCGCCAGCAGGCTCCCTCCTCGAGGGAGCTGTCTGCGAAGCAGACTGAGGGAGTGCGTCGTCCAGCACGAGGATGTGGTCCGCGTCCTGAATGGTGGAGATGCGGTGGGCGATGATGATGGTGATGCGCTCGTTCTGCCCGTCGGCTGCGACGCCCCTGATGGTGCGCAGGTTATCCAGAATGTTGCGCTCGGTGTCGGTGTCCACGGCGGAGAGCGCGTCGTCGAGGATGAGGATGGGCGCATGTGCCGCCATCGTCTTCATCAGCGCGCGGGCGATGGAGGAGCGCTGCTTCTGTCCGCCGGAGAGGGTCACGCCGCGCTCGCCCACCACGGTCTCATAGG
>JBGVOA010000142.1:0-2082 GCA_045126095.1 Christensenellales bacterium
GGCAGCGTCTTGTGCACCGACTGCACCCACGCGTCCGCGCCGCACGCCCCCGCGGACTTCACCTCGCCGAACCACGGGAAGTGCGCTCCGTGGGCTTCGTCAACGATGACCCGCATCCCACGCGCGTGCGCCTCTTGGACAATCCGCTCCAGCGCCAGGCAGCAGCCGTAGTAATCCGGCCGGGCAAGGAACACCGCCTTCGCCTCCGGGTGGGCGTCCATCGCCGCGATCACGTCGGATTCCTTCATATAACACAGGCCGTCCGCCGTCATCGAAACGGGCGTCCATCGCACCCTCACCCCGCCCATGATGCAGCCGTTCACCGCTGACAGGTGGGCGTTTCGGGGCAGCAGCACCACGTCGCCCTCCCGGCAGTACATCTGCACCATCACATGGATGCCGCTGGTGGAGCCATTGGTGAGGAAGAGCGTTTCCGCCGCGCCCGCTGCCGCCGCATAGAGCCGCTGCGCCTCGGCAATGCCGCGCTCCGGAGCATAGAGGTCGTCGGAAAGCGGCGTTTCGGTGGTGTCGACGGCATAGAGATCCACCGGGCTGAAGGGCGCCCGCCCCTTGTGCCCCGGCATGTGCAGGCTGACACGGCCCGCAGCCGCCGTCAGCATATCATGAATAGGACGCATGCGTCGCCCTCCCTCGTGTTACTTGATTGCCGCCCATACAGGTGAAAGGCCATGTCGCCGGTGACCTCGCGCACTCCGGCCGTCAGCCAGCAGGCAGCCACGATACCTTTCAAGCTTCTTCGTCCGGCATCGCGCCTTCATAACAGTATAGCAGAAAACCCGCCCAATGGCAAATCCCTCCTTGTCCTGCACCGCTGCATGTGCTATAATGAAGCTACACATCCCTCAAAGGAGACGTTCACGATGAATATGATCGAAATCATCACCAAAAAGAAGCTGGGTCAGGCCCTCTCCCGCGAGGAGATCGTCCATTTCACCCGCGGCGCAGCGGACGGCTCCATCCCCGATTATCAGCTGGCCGCGCTGCTCATGGCCATCCGTCTCAACGGCATGACCGCCCAGGAAACCACCGACCTCACCCTCGCCATGCGCGATTCCGGCGACGTGTGCGACCTGAGTGCCATCCCCGGTGTGAAGGTGGACAAGCATTCCACCGGCGGCGTGGGCGACACGACCACCCTCGTGCTGGCGCCCCTCGTCGCGGCCTGTGGCGTGCCGGTGGCCAAGATGAGCGGCCGTGGCCTGGGCCACACCGGCGGCACGTTGGACAAGATGGAGTCCATCTCTGGCCTCACCGTCAGCCTCAGCGAGGAGCAGTTCGTCAACCAGGTCAACGACATCGGCCTGGCCGTCATCGGGCAGACCGCCGCCCTCGCCCCCGCCGACAAGACCCTCTATGCCCTGCGCGACGTCACCGCCACCGTCGACAGCCTGCCGCTGATCGCCTCCTCCATCATGTCCAAGAAGCTTGCTTCCGGCGCGGACGCGATCGTCCTGGACGTGAAGACCGGCTCCGGCGCGCTGATGGAGACCGTCGATGACGCCATCGCCCTGGCAAAGGCCATGGTGGATATCGGCACGCTGGCAGAGAGGCCCGTGCGCGCCATCGTCACCGGCATGGGGCAGCCCCTGGGCACCCACATCGGCAACGCCCTGGAGGTCAAGGAGGCCATCGACGTGCTGGCCGGCCGCGTTACCGGCGATCTGCTGGACGTGGCGTTGCTGCTGGGCAGCCACATGCTGGTCGTCGGCGGCAAGGCGGCGGACACCGACGCCGCCCGCGCAATGCTCCTGGAGGCGCTGCACTCCGGCGCAGGTCTTGACAAGCTCCGCGCCATGATCCGCGCCCAGGGCGGCGACGCCTCCTGCGTGGACGACGTGATGGCCCTGCCTCAGCCCGCCCTGATCCGCGAGGTGAAGGTGGGCCGCGAGGGCTATATCGCCTCCATGGACACCGAGGCCCTGGGCTACGCCGCCCAGGCCATGGGCGCAGGCCGCGTGCAGAAAACCGACGTGATCGACCCCTCCGTGGGCTACATCCTGCCCGTGCGCATCGGCGACCACGTCACGGCGGACGCCACCCTGTGCACCCTCTACGCCCGCA
>JBGVOA010000143.1:0-14116 GCA_045126095.1 Christensenellales bacterium
CCAAACCGGCCGCATCTGGACGTTCACAAACGGCAAGCTGACGGTCAAGGTCAACCCCGAAGGCTGGCTGAGCTTCTACAACCAGAAGGGCGAGCTGCTCACGGAGGAGTACTGGCGCAACCGCAACCGCATCAACCGCTACTCGGTGTCCCTGCGCATCCCGGCCCGGGAGCTCAAGTGCATCCCCGGCACCAATGACTTCGCCCTGTCCGCCCGCTTCGAGGCCTTCGACGACGAAATGATCTTCGGCATGGGCCAGTACCAGGACAAGCACCTGAACAAGAAGGGCGCGACCCTCGAATTGTGCCACCGCAACTGCCAGGCCAGCGTGCCCTTCTACGTCAGCAGCCGGGGCTATGGCTTCCTGTGGAACAATCCTGCCGTGGGCACCTGTACCTTCGGCACCAACCGCACCGAATGGACGGCCCGCTCCACCAAGAAGATGGACTACTACATCACCTGCGGCGACACCCCGGCGGACATCGAGCGCAACTACTCCGCCGTCACCGGCCGCACGCCGATGATGCCCGAGTACGGCCTGGGCTACTGGCAGTGCAAGCTCCGCTACCGCACGCAGGATGAGCTGATGGCCGTCGCCCGCAAGCACAAGGCGATGGGCCTGCCCCTGGACGTGATCGTGGTGGACTTCTTCCACTGGCCCCGCCAGGGCGACTGGCGCTTCGACCCCATCGACTGGCCGGACCCCGACGGGATGGTCAAGGAGCTGCGCGAGATGGGCATCGAGCCCGTCGTCTCCGTCTGGCCCACGGTGGACGAGCGCAGCGACAACCGCGCCGAAATGGAGGAGTACGGCTACCTCGTCCGCACCGACCGCGGCAAGGATACCATGACCTGGATGGGCGGCACTGTCTACTTTGACGCCACCCACCCCGGCGCGCAGAAGTTCGTGTGGGAAAAGTGCAAGCAGAATTACTACGACAAGGGCATCCGCTGCTTCTGGCTGGACGAGGCCGAGCCGGAGTACGATTGCTACGAGTTTGACAACTACCGCTACTGGGCCGGCCCCGCCCTGCAGGTGACCAACACCTACCCGGTGGGCTACGCCAAGGGCTTCTACGACGGCCTGAAGGAAGCCGGCGAAACGGAGATCATGTCCCTCACGCGCTGCGCCTGGGCGGGCAGCCAGAAGTACGCGGTGCTCGCCTGGTCGGGCGACATCCACTCCTCCTTCCGCGCCATGCGCGAGCAGCTGCAGGCGGGCCTCTCCATGCAGATGGCGGGCATCCCCTGGTGGACGAGCGACATCGGCGGCTTCATGGGCGGCGACATCTCCGACCCGGCCTTCAAGGAGCTGCTGCTGCGCTGGTTCGCGTGGGGCTGCTTCAATCCCGTCTTCCGCATGCACGGCGAGCGCTCTCCCTGGTACGAGCGCGAGCAGGAGTTCCGCAACAACATCCGCCAAATCACCTCCGGTCAGGACAACGAGGTCTGGTCCTTCGGCGAGGAGAACACGCCCATCCTGTGCAAATACCTCTTCATCCGCGAGCGCATCCGCCCCTACGTTCGCCGCATTATGCAGGAAGCCCACGAGACCGGCGCGCCCGTCATGCGCCCCCTCTTCTACGAGTTCCCCCAGGACAAGCAGGCCTGGCTGACCGAGGACTGCTACATGTTCGGCCCGGACATGCTGGTGGCTCCTGTGATGGAGTCCGGCGTGACCGAGCGCACCGTCTACCTGCCCGCCGGCGCCACCTGGAAGGACGCCTACACCGGCAAGACCTACGAGGGCGGCCAAACCGTCACCGTGCCCGCGCCCATCGACGTGATCCCGGTCCTCCTGCGCGACGGCGCGGACTGGCCCATCTACACGGAATAACTCCCACGTAAAAAGGAGACCGCTGTGATGGCGGTCTCCTTTGTCGTATGCGGAACATAGGGACTACGGGCGGGGCCTTCGCCTCTTTTTTAGCCGCCCGCCCCTTACAAGAGCGTGATCCGTGCCTCCCTGAACTTCCTCTGGGTGTCCGTGTCCCAGATGGAGGACTGCACCTCACCGATATGGGCCTTGCCCAGCAGCAGCATGCACAGGCGGCTCTGGCCGATGCCGCCGCCGATGGTCAGGGGCAGCTCGCCATCCAGCAGCATGCGGTGGTAGGTGAGGGTGCGGCGGTTGTCGCAGCCGGCGAGGGTCAGCTGCTTGTCGAGGGTCTCCGCGTCCACGCGGACGCCCATGCTGGAGAGCTCAATGGCGCAGCCCAGCGCGGGGCACCAGTAGAGCAGGTCGCCGTTCATGGTCCAGTCGTCGTAGTCGGGGGCGCGGCCATCGTGGGGCTTGCCGTTGGACAGCTTGTGACCGATCTGCATCAGGAACGTCACCGGGTGCTCCTTGACGAAGAGGTTCTCGCGCTCCTTGGCGGTCTTGTCGGGGTAAAGCTGGAGCAGCTCCTCGGAGGTGATGAAGGTCACGTCCTCCGGCAGCTGGGTCTGCAGCTGAGGGTAGCGCCCGTTGACGATCAGGCTGGCCTCATAAATGCAGCGCACGATGTCGCGCACGGTGTTCTTGAGGGTCTGCATCGTCCGCATGTCGTGGGTGATGACCTTTTCCCAGTCCCACTGGTCGACGTAGATGGAGTGCAGATTGTCGAGCTCCTCGTCGCGGCGGATGGCGTTCATGTCGGTGTAGATGCCCTTGCCCGGCCAGATATCGTAGCGGTACAGGGCCATGCGCTTCCACTTGGCCAGACTGTGCACGACCACCGCATCCACGCCCGCCGCCGGGATATCGAAGGAAACGGGCCTTTCAACGCCGTTCAGGTCGTCATTCAGGCCGCTGGAGGGCTCGACAAACAGCGGCGCCGATACGCGCTTGAGGTTCAGCGCCTGCGCCAGGCGATCCTGGAAGGTGCGCTTGATCAGGCTGATGGCGGCCTGGGTCTCGTACAGGGTCAGCTTGGGCGAATAGCCCTTGGGGATGAAGGTCTTGTTCATGGGAGTCAGCCTCCTTGAAAGGTTACGATTTATTATAGCACAGCCCGCGCAGAATGGAAGTTTTCTGTTTGTATTTTCTGCGAGGATATGCTATACTGGATACAAAGGATGTGATTCGTATGTGGAAGCGGCTGACTGTGCTGCTCATGTGTCTGCTGATGGCGCTGCCCGTCCTGGCGGAGGAGGTGCCGACTCTCCCGGGGCAGTTCACGCTGGACGACCTGCCGGAAAACCTGACCTTCGATGTTTATACCGGCCCGGATGATTCCTATCTCCAGGCGGCGGGGGGCAGGGCGAGGGTCAGCACCAACGGGCCCATTCAGTGCTACGGCCGCCTGGGCGATACCGGCTGGGTGATGATCCGCTATGAGGTCAGCGCCTCGCAGGTGCGCGTGGGCTGCATCAACCTGCGGGATTACCCGGATATGTGGCAGCGCA
The DNA here is from genome assembly GCA_045126095.1 of Christensenellales bacterium. Classification (GTDB taxonomy): domain Bacteria; phylum Bacillota; class Clostridia; order Christensenellales; family Aristaeellaceae; genus UBA11524. Next base: position 3,388 of record JBGVOA010000143.1, read on the forward strand.
AGCGTGAGCTGACCTTTGCAGCGGAGGCCTTTCTGCTGCCCGGCCGTGTGCAGATCACCGATGACCCGTACCGCAGCGGCAGTGCGCTGGGCACAGTGTCCGGCCGGGTGACGCTGCTGGCCTGGCGAGGCAATGACTGGGCCTATGTGGAGGGCGTGCCGGACGGCGAGGTGTGCTATGTCCGCGGCTTCATCCCCCGCACGGCGCTGTACGGCGCAGCCCTGCCGGAGGGCGTGTCCATCAGCCCCTACGCCGGTGACCGCTACATGCTGGACAAGGATATCGCCCTCAATCTCCCCGACGGCGCGCAGGCTGAGGGCATGTCCGTCTACCCGCTGGCGGACGGCACCTGGCTCATCGACTACCGCTGCCAGGACAGCGACAAGGTGTGGCTGCGCGTTATCAGCGGGGCGGGGAAGAAACTGTGGGCCAAGTCCGTCGACCGGCGCTACCTGCATCAGATCACCCTGACGCAAACCGGCTTCATCTGCGAAACCTTTGACAACTCCGAGTGCGACTCCGGCATGCGCTACACCTATACCTGCAGGGGGCGGAAGTGGGCCAGCCGCAAGGTCAGCTGGATCAACGAGCCCGACCGCGCCTACGCTGACAACACGGCGAGTTTCACCCTGCTGCGCCACACCTTCCGCGAGGGCGGCTATCCCGTGCCCTTCGAACTCACCAACCGCCTGACCGGTGCGACCCTCCTGAGCGATACGCACACCTTCAAGCCCTTCCTGTACGAGGCGGACGGCTCCCTGCTCCTGCTGGACGAGGCGGCCGACGGTACGCTGACCCTGCGCATCTTCTCCGCCGACCTGGCCACGGTTGCCTGCGTTTCTGCCCCGGCGGAGCTGGCTGACCGCTGGGCCCTCCTCGTGCGCACCGCCGACCACGCCCGCAACGCCGTGTACTTCTTCACCCATGAGCAGGGCAGCTGGAAGATCTGGCGCTTCGACCGGGAAACGCAGACCTTCGCGGATGCACCGGTGGAGATTACCCTCCCGATGCCTGCCGCGCTCCTGCCCATGGGGGCGAGCCCTGGCGGCAGGCACAGCGTGATTCTCGTGACGGACTACGGTTCCTATTTCTGCGATATAACGGAGGAGGGGGATTTCCTGCTGCACCAGTCCTTGCCTGGCAGGGTGGTGTGGACAGACAGCGGCGACGGCGTTCTGCTTGTTCTCCTCCAGGACAGCGAGGGCGAATTCCGCCTGCAGTATTACAGCGTCAGCGAAGGCTGACAAATCAGCGCCCGGAGGCCGTCAAACCTCCGGGCGCCGCTTATGTTATTCGACTGTTGCGGCCTCCGTCCAGTCCGCGTGGGAGCCGTCCGCCGCAAAGAGCAGCGTGTGGATCAGCGGCTCGTCCGCCGTGGGGGCGGCAAAGCGCTCCGCCGGGCAGAGCAGCGCATGCGGCTGACGGGCAAGGACGTGCTGCACCCAGTCCTGCGCGGAATCCAGCGGCTTGTCCAGCCCCACGCCAAAGAGCACGCTGCCCTCGTGGGATTTGTGGTTGTCCGACCCCGAGATGGTGTACAGCCCCTTGCGCATGGCGTAGCGCATGGCATAGGCATCCTGGGCGGGGGTGTTGCCCGCGTTGGCGACCTCGATGCCGTCGGCGAGGCTGTCGCACAGGCGGATGGCGTTCAAATACCCGCGCATGCGGAAGGGGTGCGCCTGGATGACGCAGCCGCCGGCTGCATGCACCGCCGCCAGCTGCTCGGGGCGCGTCCAGCGCTCGATCTCCGGGTGATCCAGCAGGAACTGCTTGTCCAGCCCGTAGATCAGGTATTCGTCGCCCTGGTAGTTCTGCTCCCAGCCGAAGAACACGTCCAGGCCGATCTTCTGCCCCTCGTTCCACGCGTCCTCAAAGCCGGAGCAGAACCAGTCGATGCGCTCCTTCCAGGGCAGATCGCGCCGCACGGCGGTGTTTCCCCCGAAGAAGTGGTCGGTGACGAAGATTCCCTGATAGCCGCGCTCCTTGTAGAACCGCGCGTGCTCCGCGCCGGTGGATGCGCCGCAGGCGCTGCCCTGGCAGGTGTGCAGATGCATTTCGTAGCGGTACATGTGAGAGGCCTCCTGTTGTTTGCGTTGTCAACAGTATACGCCTTTCCGGCCTGCATTGCAAGCGCAGCGGCGGATTTTTACCGGGGCTTGACAAGCGCGCCTGCGCCCTGCTATCATGTTGTCAAACGGAAAAGGAGGGCTGCGGATGCCTTGGATTATTCTGGCGCTGCTGCTGCTGGCGACGGGGCTGTTCTGCCTGCTGCGGGTGATGCAGTTCCGGCGCGACCAGGAAAATGCGCTGATCGAGCGCGTGCGCACCACGGCGCTCTATCGTCAGCTGTATCCGACGCTTGAAATGTGCGAAAGCTGCTGCGTGGAGCAGGTGCTCATCCGCCGGGGGGAGATCACCATCCGCCTGTACCGGCCGATGAACGAGCAGGTGCACTTCAACTTTTCTGCCCAGGGGCTGGACGAGGTGGAGGACGAAACCGTGCTGTCCGCCCTGGCCAAGGCGCTGCCGCTGGATGTGCCATCCCTGAACGACCCGGACAAGTTCTGGTTCGTGCGCAAGACGGCCCCGCGCGATATGGGCCGCCGGGACGTGTGGTTCGAGTACAACGTGCAGAGCGCCTACCGGGATGAGATGCTTCGCGCCTGGTACGACCGTCCCGAGCCCCAGGAGGGCGTTTTCCACTGAAATTCCGCGCATGGGGCAGGATTTGCCCTGCGGCGCGGCGAATCAATACACAAATCTCACCCCTGAAAAACAAGGAGGTACGACATCATGAAGATCCTTTCCGTGTACGACGAGGCGTTCCGCCCCTACGGCCGCGTGGTCGAGGGCTACCCTGTGGAGGGCATCCTGAAGGCTCTGGCCGAGACCCCCTGCACTGACGCGGTGGTCTACGAGCCCCGCATCGAGGCCCTGCACCAGGCAGAAAACGCCCAGGCCATCGGCGAGGCCCTCTACGGCGGCATGCCCTTCCAGTTCGGCTTCTGCAATGGTGTGAACACCAAGCTCAACTGCCTGGAGTTCCATCGCGATTCCGAGTTCAACTTGGGCACGGAGGACTTCATCCTCCTGGTTGCCAAGCAGGACGACGTCATCGACGGCATGCTGGATACCGCGAAGGTCGTGGCCTTCAAGGCTCCCGCGGGTGTGCTGGTGGAGTGCTATGCCACGACCCTGCACTACGCCCCCTGCTCCGCCAAGCTGGGCCAGGGCTTCCGCGTGCTGATCGCCCTGCCTGACAAGACCAACACCGATTACGAGGGCGTGCGCCAGGGCGTCAACGCCATGGACAAGATGCTCTGGGCCCGCAACAAGTGGCTCCTGGCGCACCCGGAATCCTCCGAGGCAGCCCAGGGCGCGGTCGTGGCCCTCACCGGCGTGAATGTTGACATCGCGGCGGATATCTGATTGATCCCTTCAGAGAGGCTTCCGGGCCTCTCTTTTATGTTTTGCTTGCTTTTTGCGGTGAGAAGCGTTATAATGTAATTTGCAGTATTAGAATTATTATCAGGAGGACTTTACATATGAAGGTTATTCTGCTCCAGGACGTCAAGGGCGTCGGCAAGAAGGACGAGATCGTGAACGCCAGCGACGGCTACGCCCGCAACTTCCTCTTCCCCAAGAAGCTGGCGGTGGAGGCCACCCCCGGCGCCATGAAGGGCATCGAGAAGATGCGCAAGGCCGAGGCCGAGCGTGAGGCTGAGCGCCGCGCGCAGGCCACCGCTACCGCTGAGTCCCTGCGCGGCAAGGTCATCAACATGTCCGTCAAGACCGGCAGCCAGGGCCGCCTGTACGGCTCCATCACCAGCGCCGAGGTCGCGGCTGAGCTGAAGAAGCAGCACGGCGTGGACATCGACAAGCGCGACATCAAGTGCGAGAACATCCGCACCGTGGGCGATGTGTCCATCGAGGTGCGCGTCTACAAGGACATCAATGCCAAGATGACCGTCCACGTCGAGGGCATTGCGGCGAAATAAGGCAGCTGGAATACAGGCAGGGGAGGTGAAGTCATGTCCGAAATGCGCGGTGTAACGCCGCCGAACAATATGGAGGCAGAGCAGAGCGTACTGGGCGCGATGCTGCAGGACAGCACAGCGGTGCTGCAGGCAGCGGAATCCCTCGTCCCGGACGACTTCTACCAGCCCCAGCACAAGGAGATCTTCGATGCGATGATCGCTCTGCACAAATCGCAGAGCCCCATCGACTTCATCACCGTGGACAGCGAGCTCAGCCGCCGCGGCACCCTGGAGGGTGTGGGCGGCACGGCCTACCTGCTGCAGCTGGTGCAGTATGTGCCCACCACCGCCAATGTTAAGGCTTACATCGGCATCGTGGCGGAAAAGTCCACCCTGCGCAGGCTGATCAAGGCCTCTCAGGAGATCGCCCAGGAGTGCTACGGACAGCAGAATCCCCTGCAGGAGACCCTCGGCCACGCGGAGAAGGCGATCTTCGATATCGTCATGAACCGCGCCTCCGGCGAAAGCCTCGTCCACATCCGCGATGTGCTCTACAACACCTACGCCAACATCGAGGAGCTGGCCAAGCTCAAGGGCAGGGTGTCCGGCGTGCCCACGGGCTTCACGGCCCTGGATAACCTGCTGACCGGCCTGCATGGCGGCGAATTGATCATCCTGGGCGCGCGCCCCTCCATGGGCAAAACCTCGCTGGCGATGAACATGGCGGGCTATGCGGCGCTCTATGGCGGCAAGTCCGTGGCCGTGTTCTCCCTGGAAATGCCCCGCGAGCAGATCGCCCTGCGTCTGCTTTGCTCGGATGCGAAGGTCAACATGCAGCGTGTCCGCCAGGGCACCCTCACAGCGGACGACTGGATGCGCCTGGCGCGCTCCATCGGCCCCATGTCCAACTCCCGCATCTTCATTGACGACACGGCGGGCATCACCCCCACGCAGCTGCGCTCCCGCTGCCGCCGCCTGATGATGGACAAGGGCCTGGATCTGATCGTGGTGGACTACCTGGGCCTGATGCACTCCGACGGCAAGACGGAAAGCCGTCAGCTGGAGGTGGCGGAGATCTCCCGCCAGCTCAAGGCCATCGCGCTGGAACTCAAGATCCCGCTGATCGCCTGCGCGCAGCTGTCGCGCGCCAATGCGGCCCGCGACAACAAGCGTCCCACCCTGACCGACCTGCGCGACTCCGGCTCCATCGAGCAGGACGCCGACGTGGTCATGTTCATCCACCGCGAGGGCTACTACGATCCCGAGTGCGAGGAGAAGAACGTGGGCGAAATCATCGTGCAGAAGCAGAGAAACGGCCCCCTGGGCACCATCAAGGTGGCCTGGCTGAGCGAGTACACCACCTACGCCAACCTGGCCCCCGAGGCCGGCGGCGGTGGCGACGCGCCGTTTTGATTTTAGACTATTCACTATTCACCAGCGTGCTGAAGGCGCGCGGCTTCACTATTCACTTTTCACTACAGGTGCTCTCCAGATTGCCTGAGCAGATGATGACTGGCAGTGAATAATGAAGAGTGAATAGTGAAGAGTGAATAGTGAAAGGAACAAGCTGAACATGGATATCACCATCAGCATGCTGGAAACCGGCATGCGCTACGAGGGCTTCCTGCTGGTGCGCAGCGCAGATCAGCGCGAGGGCAAGACCGGCGGGAAGTACCTGGATATGAACCTGACGGACAAAACCGGCGAGGTCAACTGCAAGCTGTGGGACGGTACCGTTCCGCCGCCTCCCACTGGCAGCGTTATCAAGGTGCGGGGCCTGGTGCAGGAGTACAACGGCCGCAAGCAGTTGCGCATTGAAAAGATGCGCCTGTCCACTGAGGCGGACGGCGTCGATCTGTCCCTGCTGGTGCCCTGTGCGCCGGAAAAGCCCGATGCGTACCGGGCGGAGATCGAGGCGACCATCGACCGCTTTGCCTCCGAGGATCTGAAGAAGATCGTGCGCGAGATGCTGCGCCTGGCGGGGGACAACATCGAGTGGTTCCCGGCGGCCCAGCGGCTGCACCATGCAGAGCGCACGGGCCTGCTGCACCATACCTGCTCCATGCTGCGCACGGCGGAGCACATCCTGCAGGCCTATCCCTTCCTGCACGGCGATCTGCTCAGGGCGGGCGTGATCCTGCATGACCTTTCGAAGATCACCGAGATGAAGAGCGACAACCTGGGCAACGTGACCGATTACACCCGCGAGGGTCTGCTGATCGGTCATCTGGTGCGGGGCGTTGCCAAGCTGGCGGAGGCTGCGCGCAATGTGGGCGTGACGGGCGAGATCGTGGTGCTGCTGGAGCACATGATCATCAGCCACCACGGCATCCCGGAATACGGCAGCCCCAAGCCGCCCATGTTCCCCGAGGCGGAGGTGCTCAACTGGATCGACACCCTGGACGCCCGCATGAACGAGATGGAGGGCATCATGGCCCGCGTTCCGGCCGGCGCGTTCTCGGAAAAGATCTGGAGCCTCGACCGCCGCATGTATCATCCCCATTATGAGGAGGGCGCGGAATAATCCGGCCTGCTCATTCGTTGATATACTGGACTCATATGTCAGGAGGTAACGACGATGAAGAAACGGTGGCTTATGGCGCTGGCGCTGCTTGTGTGCCTGTGCCTGCTCACGGCCTGCAAGACCAGCGAGCCTGACAAGTATCAGGTCAAGACGCAGACCTCCGGTCAGCAGCAGACGGCGGGCGCGACCGGCAGCACCGGCAACAAGGTGCTGGTGGGCGATGAATACATGGATCCCCTCGCCGAGGAGGATTACAACAACTTTGACGACAGCGACTGGATGGAGGAGCTGCCCACTGCGGAGCCGCCCACGCCCACGCCTGCGCTGGTCTTCCGCGGTGAGTACGCCGGCGCGACCCCCGTGCCGATCGACCCCATCGACAAGCCCACTCCCACGGCAGTCCCCCCGCTGGCGGCCTTCAGCTTCAAGACCTACGAGGCCACCAAGCTGGGCCTGTCCTTCGAGGCGCCTGTGGGCTGGCGGATCAATGACAGCGATGCGGCGTACTATGAGCTGAAGAATCCCGCCCGCAACGTCAACTACGAGGCCACGCTGACCCTGCATGCCGAGAAGGTCAAGAGCCAGTACAGCACCAGCGACCTGAAGACCGTGGTGCGCAACATGCTCAGCGCCATCGAGGCCCAGGATGTGGTGGTGGAGTTCTCTCCCACCAACACGGCGTCCCGCAACCTGCTGGAGGCGGACGGCGTCTATGCGGACTACACCGCCACCCTCGCCGGCGGCGTGCGCATCCGCGGCCGCGTCCACGCCACCTGCGTGGAGAAGGTGCTCTACACCGTGCACCTGTCCGCCCCTGCGGATTACTGGGATCTGACGGGCGACGGCGACTACAAGGATGGCGTGTACGACAAGATGCGCCACACCATCCGGATCACCAAGTAAGCTGCGCTGACGCGGCGCGACGGGGGCGGCCAGAGTGCTTCCCCCGCGCGCCGCTGCGCTTTTTTACGGGAAGGGGGGCGACGAAATGCCCATTTCAGAAAGGGCGAAGCAGGCTGTGCGCAACTTCGCCCAGGGCTGCAACTGCGCCCAGAGCGTGGCGATGGCCTATGCGGACGTGCTGGGCCTGACCCAGGAGCAGGCCGCGATGGTCTCCGTGGGCTTTGGCGGCGGCATCGGCCGGCTGCGGGATAACTGCGGTGCGTTCTCCGCTGCGGTGATGCTCTGCGGCATGCTGGAGGGCCCCGACGGCGCGAAAAAGGAGCATCGTCCGGAAACCTACGCCCGCGTGCAGGAGCTTCACCGGCGCTTTGTGGCCGTCAACGGCAGCATCTGCTGCGCGGAGCTGCTGGGGCGCACGAAGGCTCCGGAGCGCCCCACGCCCGATGCGCGCACCCCCGAATACTACCGCAGCAGGCCCTGCGCGAAGATCATCCGCCGCGCCTGCGCCATCATCGACGAAATGCTGGAGGAAACCCGCGATGCGAGAGAAGCTCGTGCTGAAGACCCATAAGCTGGCCGTCTGGCTGACCACCGCCTGGCCGATGGCGATTGCTCTGGCGGTGGTCGCGCTGCCGGGCCTGTTCCTGCTGCCCTCCATGGGCCTGCTGGTGACGGCGGTGATGGCGGGCATTGTGCTGATGACGCTGGTGATCTGCGTGCCGATGTACCAGGGCACCTATCTCTTCCTTCCGCCGACGGAGTACAAGGGCGCGCGCCTGCTGGCTCGTCTGGGCAAGCACGAGAGCGAGACGGAGATCTCCTCCGTCAGCCGGGGTGAGATCATCCTGAAGCAGAATTTCATCGAGAAGTGGCTGAAGGTCTGCCACATCCGCCAGAAGGGGACGACGCTGTATTTCCGCGGCGTGCCGGAGGTGGAAACGGTGAAGGCCTGGCTGGACGCGAACTTCCCGGAAAAGACTGCCGTCATGCGTGCCGCCGAGGAAGCTGAGCGCAAGGCGAAGAAGGGCAAGAAGGCAAGGAAAAAGTGAATCCGGCGGGGCTGCCTGTGGGCGGCTCCGCCTTTGACATTTCAGACGCGATTCTGTATCATTCAGGCAAAAGTCCTTGGCAGCGGCCCTAAGCCGTGCTATACTCACAGCGTAAACAGGCGGACAAAGCGAACCGCCGAAAGGAAGGAATACCAACGATGCAGAGACAGTTTGTGTGTGTCAAGTGCGGCTGCATTCACTATGAATCCGACCAGTTCCAGGCCACCGGCGGCAATTTCGCCAAGATCTTTGATATTCAGAACAAGAAGTTCATCACCGTCAGCTGCACCCAGTGCGGCTACACCGAGCTGTACAAGGCCCAGGGCAAGGACGGCTCCGATATCCTCGACTTCCTCTTCGGCAGGTAAGGAGGCAATATGGCGGACGAGATGTATACGCCCGAAAAAACGGGGGCGTGGCGCAGAATTCTGGCATTTCTCAAGCGCTTCTGGGCGGTTTCTCTCGTGGCGCTGGTGCCGCTCATTCCGGAGATTGTGGAGATCTGGGGGATGAACAACCCCTTCCCGGCGGTGCCGGAGATCATCACGGAGGCGGAGATCGGGGAGATCAGCGCCTATGTGGATGAGTGGAGCGGCACCTACGATCAGCCCGTCAACTGGGGCAAGCAATTCGACCTGGACGGCGATGGCGTGAATGAGGTGCGCGTGCATGGCTTCCGCTGCCCCGAGCCGAACCGGACGGAGCTCTACGTCCACACCTCCATGGAGATTCCGGGCCTGTGGCAGCTGCTTACCGGCAAATGCGGCTTTGCGCCCCAGGGGGAGAAGCTGGCTGTCCAGGATGGCCGAACGGCCCTGAGCATCACCGTGAGCGGTGAAACGGCAGGCGACCGGAGCGAGCTGCGCCAGGCCGTGGAGGAAACGCTGGCCTGGGTGCGCGAGGTCAGGGCAGGGGAGGCAGAGGAGCCGCCTGTGACGACGGTCATGGACATTCTGGAGGACAGATGGGAAGAAGCTTCTCAGGTACCTAAGACGGAGGAATAAGGCATGTCACAACACAAGCAGAGCCTGCTGGCGGCGGTTGCGTCCACCGCTGCTGCGGCGATCTGGCTCGCCAACTGCATTCTGGATATTGCGCAGGGCCTGCACGGCAGCCTCCCGCGGGATGGGCTGCTGACCCTCGTATGGACGATCAGCGCCGTCTGCTGGTGGGTTCGCTGGCGGCGGGAGCGGAAGTGGGCGCAGCAGGTGTGATACAAATCGCCCGGCACGGGGAAAGCTCCCTTGTGCCAGGCGATTCGCGTATTCAAATGAAGATGGGCTCGTGCGCCAGAGCAGGTACGACAGCCTGCCAGAAGTCCTCCTGACGGAACAGCACCGTGGCGCTGTTGTCGCAGGGGTGGAAGGCGATGCGGCCCTCCTTCTGCACATCCTTGTCGAAGGCCAGCCTGATCTGCTGCTCCTCGTCAAACCAAAGCCCCAACGGAGACAGGCTGCCCGGCTCCAGGTGGAGCATCTCCGGCAGGCATTCCGGCGGCGCGAAGGACAAGCGGGAGCTGTTCAGCCGCTTCGATACATCCGAAGTGCGGAAGGGCTTGTCCGGCAGCGTCACGTAGAGGTAGAAGTCCGTCTTGGGCGTGTTGCACAGCAGCAGGTTCTTGCAGAAGGTGACGTCCGGCGCGGCGTAGGGGAGCGCCAGGCAGTCCGCCATGGTGTGGGCGGGCGCGTGCTCGTAGTATTCGTGAGCCACGCCCAGGGCGCGGACGCGGGCCATGATGGTTTCTTTCGTGGTCATGGGGTGCTCCTTATTCACATTGATCAAGGGCTGTCAGCAGCTCGGCCCAGCGATGGATATGCAGGTGCGGGCCCGTGATGGTCAGCCCGGCGTTCTTGCGGGAGAAACCGTTGGGGATGGCTTGTTCCTCGTACCAGACGGGGAAGATCCCGGCGGATTGCGCCCCGAAAACGTCCGCCTCGATCTGGTCGCCGCAGAACCACACGTCCTCCGCCGCCAGTCCGGCCCTGGCCAGCGCCGCCCGGAAAATCAGCGGATTCGGCTTGCGGACGCCGTAATCGCTGGATGCGATGACGAACTCGAATGCATGCCCAGGCAGCAGCCGTTCCAGCCGCGAGGCCAGGGCGGCGCCCGTCCAGCCCAGGTTACTGATCACGGCCGTGCGGATTCCCTGCGCCCGCAGCCCTGCCAGCATCGCCTGCGCACCGGGCATCGCTTCGCCGGGGGAGGCTGCCGTCCAGAGGATGTCCTCCGCCTCCGGGAGGGAGACGTTCAGCGTCAGCCCCAGCAGGTCGTACTTC